>JAEWQS010000025.1 GCA_023399095.1 Bacillota bacterium | reverse complement strand
AATAGCAGCTTACTGTCACCAATGCTGGCTTTGTATCCCACGGTGTCCACTTTTAGCTGCTTGAAATTCAGCACAGCAGGCAATTGTATATCGGTTTTCTTAGTACGGCGCAACAAGGCTTTCACGCGCGCGGAAAGCTCGCGCACACTGAACGGTTTGGTGATGTAGTCGTCCGCGCCAAGCTCCAACCCGATAATTTTATCAATCTCCTCTGATCGTGCAGTGACCATGATGACAGGCATTCTTGCAAGCGATTCGTTTGAACGTATCTTCTTTAAAACATTCAGGCCATCTATCCCTGGAAGCATTTGATCGAGCAGGACGATATCCGGCCGAATCTTCTCAAGAATCGCTACAGCCATCTCTCCGGTATCGGCACGCAGCACGTCGTAACCTTCCTTTTTAAGATTAAATTCCAGAAGCTCCAATATGTTTTGCTCGTCGTCAACTATTAAAACTTTTTCATTCATTACTCAATCATCCTTTAATAATATCACAGCGGCCATAGCGCCCGTTTTCCCATGATCTCTTCGGTGCGAGTAAAAAAGAGACTCTTCCTCATACGTACATAAAGCCGCATCTGTGATGTTTTCCGGCTTTAGTCCTGCCGAAATCATATCCGCTTCACAGGCTTTATTCAGGTTCACATAAAACTTGCGGTCACGCATCTGCATCACACTGTTACCAAATTCACGAAAAAAGATGTTTTTCACCTCTTCGCCCACTTCAAAATGAGCCACGCTGATACAGGGGCCTATTGCCGCAAGTATATCGCGCTGCTTGCATCCTAAATCAGCAAGCGCATTAACAGCATTTCGCACCATATGGGCCGCTACACCGCGCCAACCGGCATGGCACACGGCTACCGCACGCCGCTTGGCGTCATAAAAAAACAGCGGGACACAGTCCGCATGAAACGATAGTATCGGGATACCGATTTCATTTGTATACAAGCCGTCGCAGTACTCGGGCAAAGGTTCGGCAAAAATCCCTCTTCCTGCATCCTCCTTATGAACGTGATAGACATAAGGGCTGTGTGCATAATTGATTCCCACAGCTTTACTCTCATCGAACCCGACCGCTTGTGCAAACCTTGTAAAATTCTCAGTAAAGTTTTGTTCACATTGCTCGCGCTTGCGGCTGAAATTCATTGTGTCAAAAGGTTTTGGGCTCACACCGCCCACACGTGTTGAAAACGCGCAGATGACACCGCCAGCTTGTTCAAACGTGGGTATGCTTAAATACTTGACACCGTCTTTTTCCTTTAGTACCATGCCTGTTTTCATTGGTTGCATATATTATTTCTCTTCCAGAAGCCGTTGCAGTTCTTGCATAAATGTATCTACATCTTTAAATTCTTTATAGACGGAAGCAAAACGCACATAAGCCACATCGTCGAGCTCTTTAAGCCCGCGCATCACAAACCCGCCAATCTCTTTCGAGGAAATCTCCTGCCTTAGAGAGTTGAAAATGGCTTTTTCAACGTTGGATACGAGCTCTTCGATTTTCTGCATGGGAACAGGACGCTTTTCGCAGGCCTTTATGATTCCCATTTTGATTTTATCCGAATCGTACGGGACTCTTTCACCGTTCTTTTTCACAATCAAAAGCGGCAGACTGTCGATTTTCTCATAAGTGGTGAAGCGCTTTTTGCACGATAGGCACTCTCGGCGGCGCCTAATTGAACTGCCTTCGTCAGTGGGTCTTGAATCAACAACCTTGCTCTCGGGATGTCCACAAAAAACGCATTTCATAACCAACCCCCAATACTTTTGTCTATATTATAACATAATCTCGGATAATTACAATTAGACGTGATAGTTAGGCATGGAATTTATATCAACTTCCACCAGGATCACGTCTTCTCCGAATTTGCGTATATTTTGCCATGGGATGACGCTATCTTTGTCTCCCTTAAACAAAAAAGAAAATTTTGATGGGCCGGGTACAACAATGCCGCACACCTTTCCCGCACCTATATCAATGACAAGATCGCACAGGTAGCCAAGGCGCGCGCCGTCCAATATATTTACCACTTCCATTTGCCGAAGCTTGGTATAACGCGTCATAACATCACCTCTATTTATCATACATCCGAAGAATAAAAAAAAGACCGCCGTTTTTTACGCGGCGGCATCTTTTTTGAATCTCAAATACTGCGTCTCATGCTTTTGAGCGCATTCTTTTCTAAACGCGACACCTGTGCCTGACTGATGCCGATCTCATCAGCCACCTCCATCTGCGTTTTCCCATGAAAAAATCGCATTTCGATAATGTTCTTTTCGCGTTCAGAGAGTTTATCGATGGCTTCCTTTATAGCGATACCCTCCAGCCAGTTTTCATCTGCACAGCTTTTATCCTGAAGCTGATCCATCACGTAAATCGCGTCTGCGCCATCATGATATACCGGTTCGTACAGTGAAACAGGGTCTTGAATCGCGTCAAGTGCAAACACTACATCTTCAACAGCGACACCGAGCTCTTTTGCTATAGCCTCCACACTCGGTTCTGCGCTGTCTTTCTTTGACATCGCATTCCTTACTTGCAGCGCTTTGTAAGCAATGTCTCTTAGGCTTCTGGAGACTCTAATGCTGTTGTTGTCTCGCAGGTATCGGCGCAACTCCCCTGTGATCATAGGAACAGCATATGTGGAAAAGCGCACGCCCAATTCAACGTTAAAATTATCTATTGCTTTTATAAGTCCGATACACCCGACTTGAAAAAGGTCATCCATATTCTCACGACGTCCTGTAAAACGCTGTATCACACTTAATACAAGCCGAAGATTTCCTCTGATAAATTCTTCCCGTGCTTTTTGGTCACCATCTTTAACCCGAAGCATCATCTCCTTCATTTGTTTTGGTTTCATAATTGGCAGCTTAGACGTGTCAACGCCGCAGATCTCAACTTTATTTATCAGCATGTCATATCTCCTCGGTCGGCTTTGATATGACTAGCTTTGCCATGCAAAATTTCTTTTATACTGGTGAAAACCCGCTTCATGCTGGCTGAAACTGCCCGAATAGTGTCACAGAAGATACTCTGAAATTTAAGAATTCAGCGCCCTCACAGCATCCTTCAAATTGATGTGAAACTAACGATCTCTAAGATGTAACAGAAAAAAAATAAAGGCTGCAAATCGTCACAGCCCACCCATCTGTTTTATATTATCTGTCACGTTCCAGCATGAACTCCGCCAGTGCTTTCAGTCCTTCGGCACGTTCTCCGAAACGTTCCAGTGCGGCGATGGCTTCTTCTGTTTTCTCATTTGCGATGGATCTTGACGCGTTAATTCCGTACACGCGAGCAAAGGTCATTTTATCCGCGTCCTTGTCTTTACCGATCGACTTACCAAGCTTGCTTGAGTCTCCCTCTTCGTCCAAAATATCATCTATTATCTGGAATACGAGACCCAAGTTCTCGCCATATATGCCAAGTGCGCAAATGTCGTCTACATCCGCACAAAACAGCGCCGCACCTGCGGTGACAGCTGCTTTTATCACGGCTGCGGTTTTGCGCTCATGGATGTGGTGCAGCACCAACGCGTCCACATCTTTGCCCTCAAACTCAAGATCGGCCGCCTGACCCGCGATCATGCCCTTCACGCCGGACGCACCCGCGATAATCTGCATGGCCTTGACGACATCCATTTTGTTTTCTCTATTCTTCTGCGCAAGCTTTAGCAATACTTCAAACGCGCAGTTTAGCAGCCCATCTCCGGCCAACAACGCAAAAGCTTCGCCAAAAACCACATGATTCGTCGGCTTGCCTCGTCGAATCACATCATTGTCCATAGACGGCAGGTCATCATGAATCAGCGAATACGTATGAATCATTTCAATAGCGCAAGCGACATCCAGTGCCTGCGCCATATCGCCGAACATGCTCGCAGACAGCATGCAAAGCGCGGGCCGCAACCTTTTACCGCCCGCTTTGAGACTATAGCTCATGGCATCCTTTAATACTCCAGGCTCGCACATTTCATCCATGAGCGCGTCCAGCCGCACATTTACGACATCAGCGATCGCCCTCATATCTTCGCTTACTTTTGACATGACGCATCCCCTGCGGCTTCCAATATATCGATTTTGGTCTTATATTCTTTGAGCTTTTTCTGAAGTGTCTCGGCAAGCTTGACTCCTTCGGTATATAACGCCATGCTCTTTTCAATGCCTTCTTCACCCGACTGCAACCTGCGTGTGATATCCTCTAACTTTTCAAGTTCTTTTTCAAAATCAGCCATTTGCTTCCCTCTTTCTTGAAACTGCGATGCGTCCGTCGAAGAACTCAATCTCCATGTCGTCTGCCGTCTTCGCTGCTGATACCACAATGCCGTCCTGATTATGGACAATTGCGAAGCCTCGTTCCAATACACGCATCGGGTTTAAATCCTCAAGACGATCACGATATCTGTCGAGTCTCATTTCCTGTTTGTCAAACGTATTGCTCAAGTTATTATTCATTAACTTCATGTTGGCATTCAAAGATTCTTCGGCACGGCTCAGCATAAGCTGCAGCGCATGCGGGCTGACAGCGTTTCTTAGCCTTTGAAGCTGAGCGTCGCGGCTTTCGAATATATCTAATAAAGCGTCAAGCAACGCCTTTTTCTGCCTGTCCAAGGCATCAAGCAGCGCACTTTTCTCTCTGATTACAAGCTCGGCTGCCGCCGAAGGTGTGGGCGCACGCAGATCAGCCGCCATATCACATAATGAGTAGTCCGTTTCATGTCCGACCGCAGACACCACCGGGATTTGCGATGCGTAAACGGCTCGCACCACGTTTTCTTCGTTAAACGGCGCGAGATCTTCGAAGGAGCCGCCCCCACGTGCAACAATAATCACGTCCACATCGTTCTTCTCGTTGAAATGCGCAATGCCGCAGCAAATTCGCGTTACGGCATCAGCACCCTGAACAGGCACCGGATAAACAGTGATGTGAATGCCGTCAAACCGTCTCGTGGACACATTGATGATATCGTGAAGCACCGCACCCGAAGGTGATGTCACCACGCCGATGCGAAGCGGAAACTCCGGCAACGGTTTTTTATGCGACTGCGCAAACAGCCCTTCGTTAAAGAGCTTTTGTTTCGTGCGTTCAAAGCGCGCATACAGGTCTCCGACACCGCCCAGCACCGCTGAATCCACGATAAGCTGCACAGACGCGTTCTTTCTGTAAAACGAAATGCGCCCGCCAATTTCCAGCAATGCACCGTCTGAAATGACTTCCATATCAGGGTGCTGATTAAAATCATACACGACGCAATCTAACATTGCGTTTTCGTCCTTAAGCGTGAAATAGGCATTGCCTACGGAGGAGTGACCGAAGTTTGTGACCTCACCCACCACCTTGACCGTGCTCAAAAACGGATCGCTGAACATTTTACGGCTAATGTATTCGGTAATCTGAGAGACGCTGAAAACAACATCTCCCACAGTTCTTTTCTTTGACGAATCGACTGTTCGATCAGCCATAAAGCCTTGCCGCTTCAATCGTATTCTCAAGCAGCATCGTGATGGTCATGGGGCCAACTCCGCCCGGCACAGGCGTGATAAACGCCGCTTTTTGTTTGGCTTCCTCAAACAGCACATCACCCTTGAGCATACCGTCTACCTTTGTCGTACCGACGTCTATGACCACCGCACCCGGCTTAACGAAATCTCCGGTGATCATCTCCGGACGACCGACAGCCGCCACCAGTATATCCGCGTTGGCGCAAACTTTATCAAGGTCACGGGTACGTGAATGGCAGATCGTGACCGTCGCATTCTCGCCCATCAGTAAGTGAGCCACCGGTTTTCCCACCATATTGCTGCGTCCCACAACGACAGCGTTCTTGCCGCTGATATGCGTCCCTGTGCTTTTTATCAGGTACATGATGCCTTTGGGTGTACAGGGAATGAACCCTGTTTCGCCCACAAAAAGACGCCCAGCCGTCACCACATGCAAACCGTCCACATCCTTATTCGGATCCACTGCGCGCAGAACCGCCAAAGGATCAAGGGGCTTTGGCAATGGCAGCTGGATAAGCAAACCGTGTATGGCTTTGTCCGCGTTAAGACTCTGTATCAGCGAAATCAGACTCTCCTGTGTGGTCTGTGCGCTCAGTCTATGCACTGCGGATCGGATGCCAACCTCCTCGCATGCCTTCTCCTTGTTTCTCACATATATCGCCGATGCAGGATCGTCTCCCACGAGTATCACCGCGAGGCCGGGAACCGTTCCCTGTACCTTAAGCGCGGACACTTCCTTTTTAAGCTGTTCTCTGATCTGAGCCGAAATGGCTTTACCGTCTATTATACTCAAAACGTCTCTCCTTTTCCGTGCAGACGCTCTGCGGCCAGTGCCAACCCGCAAGCATTATCACTGCACAAATGTTTTTGTGCGAATACGCAGCCAAGACCGTTTTTCGCACACACATTTTCTATATTTTCTCTGATTATGGTATTACAGATTACGCCGCCTGTAAACAAAAAGCTTTTAAGACGGCTTGAATTTGCAGCATTGACCAAAAGTTTGGTTAATGTGTTTGATACACAGTCAATCACAGCGCTGCAAACAAGCACGGCTTCTTCTCCTCCCGATAGCCGTCTTAACGCTTGCGCTTCCGCTCCTGAAAGATTTGCGGACAAGCCTTCCACATGCACGGCCAGCTTAGCTGCGCTGGGCACATACTGTTTTTCCATTTCTGCACCCGAAGGGAATTCCAGCCCGGCCGCCACGCCCACTCTGTCTATCAGCTGTCCGCATGTGATATCAAGACTGCCACCCAGCGTCTGAATTTCTGTCACAATTCCATTATCAATAGCAATTCTAAGTATGTCTAGCGTTCCGCCGGACACATGGAAAGCGCCGTAAACGCCGTCGTCTACAACGTTACCCAAAAAAGCAGAATAGATATGGCCATGCTGATGAGTCAGCGCATATAACGGCACGCCCTTGGCCTTTGCCACCGCAGCCGCGTGGGAAGCACCCACGCAGAATACCGGCATGTACGACCCTTCAACAGGACAAGGCTTCTCGCTGAAGGCTGCCGCACATAAATCTTCAAATGACATTTCTATGCTGCTGAACAAAACCTTAAGGTTCTTGACATGCAAAAAAACGGCCTCCGACTGTCTCAAGCCACGGCCGCCATGAGGAACGTCTAACATTTTTCTTAGATCCAACAGGACCCTTCCATTGGAAACGGCTGCAATTGATGTGGTATATGCACTGGTATCTATGCCGAAAAAAACGTCAGACCGGCTCATTGGCAGTATCTTTTGCTTCTATAACGGCAGCGAGTACGCCGTTGATAAAGCTCGAAGACTTGTCGGACGCATATCTCTTTGCGAGCTCCACACATTCGTTAACTGTGATGCTCTCGTGGATTTCCTCGCAGTATTTTAATTCACACACACCGATTCTCAATATGGACAATTCGACCTTGGCCATATGTGAAACGTTCCATTTATTTGAATTCGCTTGTATAATGACGTCCACTTCTTGTCCATTCGTTTTGAATATATCGATAAGGCGGTTCACATAGGCCCACGCATTGTCATTCATACCTTTATCGAAACAATCCCGCATCACGTCCATCGTGGCGGGATTGAACTCTCCGTTTATCGAATATTCGTAAAACAACCGAAATGCGGTGTCTCTTGCCGATCTTCTGCTCAAACTGGTCCTCCGTCTATCTAAAAATGTCTGGTAATATCTTGTCCAAAATTTCAAAAAGTTTTGATCTAAATTTATTTTTCGTACCGAAAAATGCGCCGATACCGACGCATATCGATAAAAATATCGTTTTAAAAAAACCGATAGTGAGGATTAGCACGCCCACGAGGAACCCAAGCAGAATGCCGATCACTTGGCCCCGATGTGTCTTTATAAACTCAAAGAAACCGTTTGATTCCCGCACTATTCCACACGCGCCTTTACAACCTGCGCCGTCTTATCAACGAGCAGTATGATTTTACCGACCTCCATGCCGGAAAGCGTTTCAATATGCGCTTTTAAGCTTGCTTGAAGGCCTTTAAGCACATCGGGTATGCAGGTGCCCTCAACAACCATCATCTTCGCGGAAAAGTGTGCTTTTCCATCTCTCACCGATACCCGCACGTTCACACTTCTTATCGCATTGTTTTCCGCGATATGCCGGGTTGCCATTTCCTCAAGCGCGCTCAGCGTGACATATATAGCGCCGCCCTCCGATGTGGATATTCTGGCAGACTTGGGTTTGCGTTTGCGGATACCTGAAAACATCAGTGCAAGACTCAGCATAGCCAAAGCGATGCAAATGATCGATACGATCCAGATAACCGTTAAGTCTCCATACAGTAAGGACAGCCAATACTGTGGATACGCAACATCAATAAGCCCCCAGGCACATCCCAGTGTGACACCCACAACAAAAAGAACCAGCAAGATGTAGAGTGTTAACAATGCTCTCATAATAATTCGCATTATCTTTTGTATCCCCCAAATTTAATGCACGCGTTTTGAGTCATCCGTCGATTCCTTGACAATACGGACACCCTGAATATGAACGTTGATCTCAACAGCGCGCAAACCAGTCATTGTCTCAACCGCTTTTTTTACATTTGTTTGGATTTTTTCGCACATTGTTGGAACCTCAACGCCATAATTCACGACCACAAATAGGTCAATCGCGCATTCCTCCCGTCCGACTTCTACCTTGACGCCCTTTGTCAGATTTTTAAGACCAAGGAGTTCGGCAAGGCCGCCTGAGAAGCCGCCGCTCATACCGGCTACGCCCTCAATCTCGATCGTCGCGAGTCCTGCTATTGTTGCCACCACATCGTTTGCGAATGAAATGCTGCCGTTCTGTTCTTCGCGCGTGTTCATATCGTTCGTGCTCAAAAAACTCACCTCTTCAAATAATGCTTAAATTATAACAGATAGGGCAGCGCAATACAATCTGATTACAAAAGAGTTTAACACTTTTCTACAGTTTTGTTATTCCTGCAAGATTACCTTAATATTTTGTGCCGGTTCTCCTGTTTCCTGACGCACAATCTCAAGCACCTTGGCCGCATCTTCCTTGGAGATCTGATCCGCTTTAATGACCACGTTCACCGAACCCTGCTGAACTGTCACAATCGCGTCTTCAAAGCCCGACGCCATCACAAGCCCTTCAACTGTCAGCTCTTTTTCCATCCGCTGAACGATCTCGATCTTCTGGTCTTGAGCATCCTGAACTGTCTCTGAGTCGCTGTTCTCATTGGAAATGATGCTGTCAAGATACGCAACCTCGGTGTCTCTTACGCTTTCCCTGTTTGCCTTGTAATCCCCGAAGTAATTCTCAGTCGACATCACAGCAAGGTCGTCTGCACTCATCGCGCCTTCCACTTTGGCACCCGGAGAGGCGATTGCCGCTGCATCCGCAACAGTGTTCGGATCGGCACCGTTGCCAAGCGCATAGTTCAAATAGCCAACGCCTGCCAGCAATACGATAAGACCCGCAAGTAATAAGTATCTGCCCGTCTTTTTATTCATTATACCACTTCCCTTACTCATTATACATATTCACTTCCTATCCATTTGCATTTTATATACATCAACCTGATCAAGGCTGATGTTTAAAATTGTTTTCACTGCGCTTATCAGACTTAGCTTTACACCGATATCATCCGCTCCTTCCGCCACCACAATCACACCTTTAACAGGCGGACTGTTTTCTTTTAGTACCAGCGCGTTGTTGCCGCTGCTGCCGTTCACTGTGACGATTTCACTTTGCGTGTTTTCAGATTTCGTCGTACTGGAACCGTCTTCTCTATCGTCCGTAGTGGTAGACGTCTGTGTATCCACGCTGATAGCAGGTACAATTTCTGCGCTGGATTCGTACGTGATCATCACCTGCACAAGGCCGGCCCCTTCTATTCTGGACAGCGTCTCTTGCAGCTTCTCTTCGATACTGCTCGAACCTGTCTCGGAAACAGCCGCAGCTTGACTCATCGGCTCCTGGCTGACAGGGCTTCCCGCAGAGGTAAAATATATCGCCAGTATCACGATAACAACAAGCAATATCGCAAGATACTGCATTTTCTTTTTAAAATCCAGCTTTAAAAACCGGGTGATGAGCCCTTGCTTCTTAACCTGTGTTTCTTCATTGACTTGTGTCATTTATCTTAACTTCCTTTCATTACTCATTTTTATTTTCATCATCGCCCATATATACCTCATAGAGTTCGTAAATATAATCTTTATAACGTGCACCGTCATATTCAAAAACCTTAGCGCTATCCGCTTCCTTAAACGCATCGTTTAATTCACTCTGTACATCTTTGCCGCTGAAAAGAGTCACGACGGGCGCGAGTATGATAATCGTCACCACGATACCCATCACGACAGACACATATTTTTTAATGCCACTTTCAGGCAGCAGCATGTTTACAACAGCGCTGAACAATATCGCGATTGTTACCGATACGGCCCAAGATGTTAAAAAACTCTCCATATCTCACCTCAGCATCACATTTGCGTTACCCGCCCCGATTATCACCGCTGTTGTGATAAAAAACATAATCGCTGCAGCCATAACGGCGGCAAAAAGCAGCAGCAGTACATCTGATGCATCCTGTGCAAACTTGCCCAATTGGCTGCCAGCCACAGGCTCTAATACCGCTCCTGCAAGCTTGAATAAAAAATAGTGGGCAAGAATCGAAAATACGGGTGTGATCACCACGCCTACAATGATGATTATGCCGGCAATCCCGACAGCATTCTTAATGAGCAGCGAGCATGATATCAGCACGTCCACCGAATCCGAAAACATGCCGCCGATGATGGGTACGAACTTGTCAATCGTGTACTTCGCGGTTTTAATCGATAGCCCGTCAAACGTCGATCCCAGCAGCCCCTGAATGGCGATAATACCCAAGAAAATCGTAAAACCAATACCGATGCCCCATTTAATAACGCTTTTGATCAGTGCGCAGAATCCGCTTAACTTGATCGATGTCGAAAAGTGATTGATGATTGTAAACACTGTAAGAACAATGATAAGCGGCAGTATGAAGCTCTTAAAGAATATAGTCACGCCCGTGGTTAAAAACACAGTCGCCGGGCTCAATATGGCTGATGACGTGATACCTCCCAAGGCGGTCAGAAGCGCAATGAGAAGAGGGAAAAAGTCGGACGAAAAGGCTGTCATGTCGGCAACTGTCTGAGTCCCGATAGAAAAAGCAGATACGAGAATCCCAATCGTCATTGTGCCGATGATCACATATTGCGCCGTCTGCGCAGCTTTGGAAACGCCGGAAGAGCCAAATGACGGCTTGAAATGGGTAATCACAGAAAAAACAAGCGCCACCACGATGATCTGCACGATAACAGGCAAGCATCTTTTTACGCCGGCAAACAGCGAATCCAGCACCATTGAGAATACGCTGGTAAAATCAAGCTCTGCCCCGCCTTCTATGAGCATTGTAAGGAAGCTTCTTAAATCGGTGCCGCCCGTGATGGGTCGTAAATCCTGCGCGTATTCATTGTAATACGACTCAATCTCGTGCAGATCTGCCGTGTTCAGCGATCGTTCTATGTTGTCCGCGATTTCTTCTTCTATGGCCTTCTCCACATCGTCGTCTGCCAAAGCGGTTTGCGGCGTCAGCAGAAAACATATTAAAAAGACCATCATTATCCATACTTTTTTCATAAGTTATTCCAGCATTTCCAGTACTATATTCATAAATGAGCTCAGTATCGGCAAAGACAGCACCACGATAAACACGCGCCCCGCTATCTCAACCTTGTTGGCGAGGGAATTCTCTCCTGTGTCCTTTAATACCTGAACGGCAAACTCGCAAATGTATGCGATACCGATTATTTTCAGAACCACTGTAATGCTCTCATACGGTATGTTGTATTTATTGACGAAATCCTTAATAAAATCGATGGCAATCACGATATAATCGAGCACATATATGAAAATGATGAGCCCAGCAATAATACTCACTTGAAGCGCGATCTCGGGTTGCTTTTGTTTAATTGTGACAACAAGCACACCGGCTACAATTCCGATTAATGCAATACGTACAATTTCCATAGCTAATACAGGTTAAAAATTCGTTTGACGCTTTCAAACAGATTGCTTACCAGATCGACAACCATGAGAAGCACAATGATGAGACCGGCTATGGTGACCATTGTAGCAATTTCTTCTCGATCCGCTTTTTTGAGCAGCTGATTGAGCACGGCGACCAATATACCGATCGCGGCTATTCTGAATATGAGATCGATATCCAATTTTGTTATCCTCCTTCTATATCACCAGCAGCGCAATCATCAGCCCCGCCAGCACACCGGCTGTATTATAAAGCTTACACTTTTTGATTTTGTCAGTCTCCAAAGCTGATAGATAGTCAGATAGCCTTTTCAGATAAAGGTCAGCTTGTTTCTCACTCGGATTTTTACAGAGTGCCTCAATGGCATCTCCGCCCTCTCGAACAATCTGAATATCTTCTTTTGTCAAAAAGTTAAAGTCAGCTTGTGAGCGCGCAAAGCTTTTTTCCCATATTTCCATAAATGATGCCTGGGGTGCACGCTTTAGCATCGATGCGCAACAATCAAACACCGGGCTGATTCGCCCGCTTCGGCATGACAGCAATGCTTTATAAAGCTCGAGATTTAGACCAACCATTTTATCCGACAGATGCGTGAATGCTAGCTGATATTCACGTATAAATGAAAGTCGGTCTGCCGTTCTTCCCGCAAGCATCCGGCCCATGGCCGAGCTGATAATCACAATGACAATACATAAAATGAGATTCATCACGCCTCCAAGGCCTTCAGCCTAAAAGGATTTTTCAGTCGTTCTTGTCCCAAACGGTCATGAATTTGGGATACCGTGATGCGCCCCAGCGCGGCGGACAACACCACATATGCGTCAAACATTCTCTCTTCGCATATCTTTTTGAAAAACAGCTTATTTTGAAGGCTTGCAAAATCCGGCGCGTGCGCTGTAGAAACCATGACCACACCGCTGTTTGCCACCTCTCTGAGCGCTTCGAGATCATCGCTCTTGCCGATTTCATCCGTGACGACCACATCGGGCGACAAAGATCGCAGCGCCATGAATACACCCATATGCTTAAGCACGCCGGATATCACATCCGTCTCTCGCCCCACATCAAATAATGGCCTGCCGTATACGCTGGCCGCAAGCTCTTGACGCTCATCCACCACAGTCACACGTGACGGTTTTAAGTCGATGCCGCTTCCCGCGCATCGCGCGATATCTCTGACCAATGTCGTCTTGCCTAGCCTTGGCGGAGAAATAATGAGCGTGCTTTGGAGGAGCCCATCCTTCGATATATAAGGGAGCAGCCCTTGTGCAACCCCCGTTACCTCTCGCGGTATACGAAAGTTAATACCACTGACGATTTTATAAGTGCGCAGACTGCCCCCTGCCATCAGCGCGCTGCCCGCAAGCCCTGCCCTGATGCCGCTGGCGAGCGTCAGAAAGCCCTGACGAATCTCGTCTTCATATGCATAAGGCGATTGTCCCGTGAGTGCATTGAACGTCTGTTCAACATCGTCTTCCGACACAAAAAGGCCGTTCGAATCCGAAAGGCCGCCGTCAGCGCTGACGCAGTACCCCTTGTCACATGAGTAGACCATAAGGGGGCGCATGGTTCTCAAACGTATTTCTTCTATTGCTGATGCGATAGTCGTATCCATTGCCGAGAGTGCCGTAAAAATGGCCTGCGGCAGATACTTTTTCAATGCACCGCTCCACGCTATCTTTCGTTCCATGGTTTATGTATATGAGGAAGTGTATTTAAACATGTGTGGTTTTTATGTTTATATTTGCGGGAAAGCTTGATCGTAATTTCATGTCCAATCAGGGTTAATCGACAGCCTGGAAGCATCTGAAATGTTTTGTTACATATCTGTTGCTTAGTTTACAGTTTGATCGTAATTTCATGTCTTATGATACTATTGAACTCAGACTCTTCACTTACTAGCGCAGGTTCAAGTGACATTAGCCACCGCCTGCTCATGGCAACAAGTGTCATGCTGAACCGTAGGTGATGTATCTGTTATCGGTGCTAAAGCACAAGAAAAGCGGCATCGCGCAAAAAGGCAATCACCGCTTTCCTTGGCTGTCAACCGAAGAATATAATCCTAAATTCTTAATTTTCTAAATCTTTTCTTGCCCATCCGAAAGACCGCTCCACAGCTCTCTTCCATCCCGCGTACAGCGACTCTCTTTGGTCTTCTCCCATCTGCGGTTCAAACACACGCGCCACCTTCCATTGCGCCGCGATCTCCTTTTCATCCTTCCAGAAGCCGACGCCGAGACCCGCAAGATACGCCGCGCCCAAGGCGGTCATTTCCGTGATAGACGGCTTTTGAAGCGGTATGCCGAGGATATCTGCCTGAAACTGCATGAGGAAATCGCTGGCTGTCGCACCCCCGTCCACACGCAGTGTGACCGTTTTCTGCCCCGAATCCTTCTCCATGCACTCAAGAAGATCGCGCGTCTGGTACGCAATGGCTTCAAGCGCGCTTCGCGCAATATGCTCCGCCGTGGTACCGCGCGTGAGGCCGACCATCGTACCGCGCGCATACATATCCCAGTAGGGAGCGCCAAGCCCCGTGAAAGCAGGAACCAGATAAACACCGCCCGCGTCGGGCACCTGAATCGCAAGATCATTGACCTCTGAGGATGTTTTGATGATCTTGAGGCCGTCGCGCAGCCACTGTATCGTTGCGCCGCCCATATAAACAAGACCCTCAAACGCGTATCGTTTGCATTCGGGCAGCACCCATGCAAGATCGGTCATCAGTCCCGTCTGGCTCGGCTTGAAAGTGTCGCCGATATTCATCATCACCGCAAGCGCGGTGCCGTAAGTATTTTTGGCCATGCCGGGCTCAAAGCAAGCCTGTCCAAAAGTCGCCGCCTGTTGGTCTCCCGCGTCGCCGGATATGGGCACTTCCTGACCGAAGAACGACGACTTGCTTGTCATGGCCAGCACGCCGCTTGAATGTTTTAGCTCCGGCAGTATATGTTCCGGAATTTTTAGTGCATCCATGATCTTTTTGTCCCATTCGAGCGTATGAATATCAAGAAGCATTGTTCGCGACGCGTTGGAGTAGTCCTCCACGTGCGCGGCGCCGCCCGAGAGCTTATAAATCAGCCATGAGTCGATGTTGCCGAACATCACCTTTTTCGCGTCCAGTTTTTCTTTCACACCGGGGATATTATCAACAATCCATTTGATTTTTGAGCCCGAAAAATATGCATCAATAGGAAGACCTGTTTTGTCGCGCACGTAGTCATAAAGGTTCATCTCTTTTAGCTGTTCACAGATTGCCGCCGAATGGCGCGACTGCCACACGATGGCGCGATAAAGCGGTTCGCCCGTATCACGATCCCACAGTATCGTGGTTTCACGTTGGCAAGATATGCCGATCGCCGCAATCTCATCCGCGCCTGCTCCGCCCTTTTGCAGCGCCTCGGCTGCGCAGACAATAGCGGTTTCCCAATATTCGTTCGGGTCGTGCTCTACCCAGCCGGGTTGTTGATATATCTGCGTGATTTCCCTATATGCAGAAGAATGCACCTGACCTTTTTCATCAAATAAAAAAACCCGCGTACCTGTGGTTCCTTGATCTATACCCATGATAAAGCGTTTTTCCATATTGCCTCCCGCAAAAACCGTTGTCGTTAATTAATTCTTTTATTATATATGTATATGTTCTATTTCCCAATTCAAAATCCTGCCTTTTACCCCGATGTATATAAAAAAGCGTGCAGCCCTTCGGTAGCACGCCCATTAAATTATTTTTCTTATTCGGGCTTTGATATCGCTTTGACGAGGCCGCCTGCGTCTATGATGCCGCGCATAAAGGGCGTGAACGGCTCGGCCTGAAATGTCGTGCCGCGCGTTAAATTCTTTATCACGCCACTATCTATGTCTACTTCCAGCTCGTCGCCGTTTTGCGTACCGTTCACGGCTTCTTCGCACTCAAGGATGGGAAGTCCGATATTAATGGCATTGCGGAAGAATATACGCGCAAACGTCTTGGCAATCACGCAATACACGCCAGTCTCTTTGATCGCGATGGGTGCGTGCTCACGCGAAGAGCCGCAGCCAAAGTTCGAATCCGCAACGATGATATCGCCAGGCTGAACCGTCTTTGCAAACTCGGTATCGATATCCTCCATGCAATGCGCGGCAAGCTCCTTTTCATCGGATGTATTCAAATACCTTGCGGGTATGATGACATCCGTATCCACGTTGTTTCCGTATTTATATACCTTGCTCATTGATGCACTTCCTTCCTATATATTAGCGGGATCTTCGATGCGGCCTGTGAGCGCCGAAGCTGCGGCAACAGCCGGGCTCGCGAGATACACCTCGGATTCCACATGACCCATGCGTCCCACAAAGTTGCGGTTCGTCGTCGAGATAGACCGCTCACCCGCGGCGAGTATACCCATGTGTCCGCCAAGGCACGGCCCGCATGTGGGTGTTGAGAAAGCGACGCCCGCCTCCACAATATCCGTCACAAGACCTTCTTTGACAGCCTGCAAGTAGATCGTCTGAGTGCCCGGGAACACGATGACACGCACGCCCTTTTTGACCTTGCGCCCGCGCAGAATGTCTGCGGCGATGCGAAGATCTGTGATACGTCCGTTCGTGCACGAGCCGATAACAACCTGATCGATCTGAATATCGCCCACCTCATCTATGGTCTTTGTGTTTTCGGGCAGGTGCGGGAACGCCACCGTGGGTCTCAATGCAGAAAGATCAATATCAATCACACGCGTGTATTCCGCATCTTCATCTGCTTCAAACACTTGATAGGGCTTGATTGAATGCTCTTTAACATACGCAATGGTCTGCTCATCTACAGGGAAGATACCGTTTTTCGCACCCGCTTCAATGGCCATATTGGCAATGGTAAACCGGTCGTCCATCGTCAGCGCCGAGACACCTTCACCCGCAAATTCCATCGACTGATAGAGAGCGCCATCCACACCGATCATGCCGATGATGTGCAATATCAAATCCTTGCCGGATACCCACTTCTGCAGCTTGCCAGTCAAATTAAACTTGATCGCCGCAGGAACCTTGAACCAGCACTTGCCGCGCGCCATGGTGGCGGCAAGATCCGTGCTGCCAACACCTGTGGAGAACGCACCCAGTGCACCGTATGTGCAGGTGTGAGAATCCGCACCGATGATGGCGTCACCCGGCACCGCAAGACCCTTTTCGGGAATCAGACAGTGCTCGATACCCATTTCGCCCACTTCAAAGTAATTAGTGAGCTCATGCTCATGCGCAAACTCGCGTATCATCTTGCATTGTTCCGCCGCTTTTATGTCCTTGTTCGGTGTAAAATGATCCGGAACAAGCGCGATCTTATCTTTGTCAAATACCTGCTCGCGGCCTGTTTTTTTAAACTCTTTGATGGCGACAGGTGTTGTGATATCGTTTCCTAACGCGAGATCGATATTCGCTTCGATAAATTGACCGGCGTGAACCTCCTTAAGACCCGCCTTCGCGGACAGTATTTTTTGTGTCATCGTCATTCCCAATTTTCTCAGCCCTCCACTTTCATTTGATAATAATATCTATTGATGGCATCAATATATGCCTTTACGCTGGCCTCCACAACGTCTGTGCTTAGCCCGCGTCCTTTCACCTTTTTACCGTCCTTAGACAGATTCACAACCACTTCGCCCTGCGCATCTTTGCCGCCCGTCACGGAACGCACAATATAATCCTCCAGCACAAAGCTTTCGCCGATGCAGCGCTCAATCGCGTTGAATGAAGCGTCCACAGGGCCGTCGCCGGTCGCGGCTTCTTCAATCGGCTGTCCGTCATGAATCACCTTAATCACGGCTGTGGAAGTCATTTTGTTACCGCTGTTGATCACAAAAGTATCGAGTTCATAATCGACAGGGATTTCAAACTGCTCCAGCTCCACCAGTGCCCGTAAATCCAGATCGGAAACCTCCTTCTTTCTGTCGGCCAACTCCTTAAAACGGTCGAAGCTTTCACTTAAGCGCTGATCATCCAGCACATACCCCAAATCCTTGAGGCGTTCCGCAAAAGCATGTTTTCCCGAATGCTTACCCAACACGATTGCGTTCTGAGGCAACCCAATGGATTCCGGCGTCATAATCTCATACGTTTTCTTATTCGCCAGCACACCATGCTGGTGAATGCCCGCTTCGTGCGCAAAAGCGTTTTTGCCCACTACCGCTTTGTTCGGCTGAACAGGTACGCCTGTAATCGCCGAGATTAAACGTGAAGAATTATAAATCTGTTTCGTATTTATATTCGTCGTATAGCCGAAGAAATCCTGTCTCGTCGCAATCGCCATGACAATCTCTTCAAGCGCCGCGTTTCCGGCTCTTTCGCCTATGCCGTTTATTGTGCATTCCGCCTGTGTGGCGCCCGCTTGAATGGCCGCGAGAGAGTTCGCCACAGCAAGCCCCAAATCGTTATGGCAGTGTACTGAAAGATCGACTTTTTCAATGCCTCTGACGTTTTCCTTGATGCGCTTAATCAGTGCGCCAAATTCCTCCGGCATTGAGTAACCGACAGTATCGGGCACATTTATGCATGTCGCACCTGCATGAATGACGCCTTCAAACACACGGTATAAGAATTCCGGCTCACTCCTTGATGCATCTTCGGCAGAAAATTCGACGTCAGCGCATAATGATTTGGCGTACTTCACCATCTCAATCGCCTGAGTCAGTACGTCTTCAGGCTTCATGTTGAGCTTATATTCCATGTGTATAGGCGAGGTTGCGATAAATGTATGAATTCTCGGGCTTACTGCCTCTTTAACCGCTTCATAGGCCCGGTCAATATCCTTCTTGAGCGCTCTTGACAGGCTCGCGACACGCGCGTTCTTCACTATTTGTGCAACGGTTTTTACAGACTGGAAATCTCCGGGTGACGCGATAGCGAATCCCGCCTCGATCACATCAACGCCGAGCTTCTCAAGCTGCCGAGCCACCTCAATTTTTTCCTGCAGGTTCATGCTGCATCCCGGCGACTGTTCGCCATCTCGAAGTGTGGTGTCAAAAATCTTAATCGTGGTCATTGTTTGGCCTCCTTTTCTAAACGACTATGTTTATTTTCCTCATGTTGTTTGCGAAATGGTAATAAAAAAAGCCTATCGTCATACAGAGACGAAAGACTTCGCGTTACCACTCTGCTTGCGGCAAACTAGGCCACCAGCTTAAACAGGGCACAACATGATGCCCGTCCTCGTGTAACGTTGAGTCACGACGTCTGTGCCTACGAAAGCTTCGACACAGCGGCTTCGGAGCGAGCTTCGTCAAATACTGCCTGCCGTCTTCCACCAAACACGGCTCTCTGCAAAGCAGGTTTTTGGCTACTGTTCTCCATCACAGCCTTTATTGCGACAATTATAAACGCGGGACATGCTCTTTGTCAATATAGAAAATATTAAAAATACAAAAATAATACAAGGGCCACACGAAAAATCGCATGGCCCTTGATGAAAAATATATGGTTTACTTAAAGAACAGATCGATCAGCGAGCCGTTTGCGAACAGCCCCGCAAAGACGATGGATACCATCGACAGCAGCTTGATCAAAATGTTGATGGACGGGCCGGATGTATCTTTGAACGGATCACCAACAGTATCTCCAACGACCGAGGCCTTGTGCGCATCGCTGCCCTTGCCGCCGTTGTTACCCGCTTCAATATACTTCTTCGCATTGTCCCAGGCACCGCCCGAGTTGGCCATCATGACCGCGAGTATGAAGCCTGTTACCACAGCACCGGCCAGCATCGCCGCCACCGCATATGGCCCAAGTATAAGACCAACAACAATGGGCGAGATGATGCCTGTAAGCGCCGGAAGAATCATTTCCTTCTGTGCGCTGCGCGTGCAGATATCCACACAACGTGCATAATCGGGCTCACATTTGCCTTCCATCAAGCCCTTTATATCACAGAATTGACGGCGAACTTCCACGACGATACCCTGTGCCGCGCGTCCCACAGCGTTCATCGTCATGGACGAGAACAGGAACGGCAGCATACCGCCGATGAACAATCCGATCAGTGCGGCCGGATTCAAAATGTTCAATTCGGTCAGATGCGCTTCATTCATGTAAGACACGATCAGCGCAAGAGCCGTCAGAGCAGCAGAACCGATAGCAAAGCCTTTGCCTGTGGCCGCTGTTGTGTTGCCAAGAGAATCCAGAGCGTCGGTACGCTTGCGTACTTCGGGATCCATATGGCACATTTCAGCGATGCCACCAGCATTGTCTGCCACAGGACCATACGCGTCTGTTGCCAGCGTGATGCCTAATGTAGAGAGCATACCAACAGCCGACAAACCGATACCGTAAAGACCCATGTTAAAGTCGGCTGCTCCATTTGATACAAAAAACGACACAAGTACTGAAACACCAATGATAATTACCGGCAGGAATGTGGAACGCATACCGAGCGATATACCGCTGATAATAACCGTTGCAGGGCCTGTGGCCGAGGAGTCGGACACCTTGCGTGTCGGCTTATGTGAATCTGAAGTGTAATATTCCGTGCAGATTCCGATCAATAAGCCCGCGACGAGACCGGATATAATCGCAAAAAACACGCCGATATATTCTGTGCCCAACACAAAGTAGACAAGCAGAAACGCGACAATAGCAATCAGCACCGAGCTGATATTTACGCCGCGGCGCAACGCTGAAAGCAACACCTTCTGCTCAGCTTTTTCACCCGATCGCACAAAGAATGTACCAATGATCGAGGCGAGAATGCCGATCGCTGCCATGACCATCGGAATAATCACGCCTTGTGTCAGTTGTGCAGCCACTGCCAGAGATGCTGTGGACACGATAGAACCGACATAGGATTCGTAAAGGTCGGCACCCATACCAGCCACGTCACCCACATTGTCGCCCACGTTGTCAGCAATGACGGCAGGGTTTCTCGGGTCGTCCTCAGGAATACCAGCTTCCACCTTACCCACAAGGTCAGCACCGACGTCTGCCGCTTTGGTGAAAATACCGCCGCCGACACGTGCAAACAGCGCCATAGCCGAAGCACCCATACCAAAAGTCAGCATGGCTGAAGTGATGCTTTGAATGCCGTCTAAGGTTGTTGGGTCGTACCAAATCTGAAGAAAATAATACCAGACAGACAAGTCCAAAAGGCCAAGACCCACAACTACGAAGCCCATCACACCGCCGGATGAAAACGCAACCCGGAGACCCTTGTTTAGGCTCTCACTGGCCGCATATGCGGTTCTGGAGTTCGCCGATGTGGCAATGCTCATTCCAATATAGCCCGACAGGCCGGAGAAAAAACCACCGGTCAGGAAAGCGAAAGGAACAAACTGATTGACCAATCCTAAGAACGAAAGCACCAGCAGCAGTACAAACATGCCGGCAAAGAATATGCCAACACCTGTATACTGGCGTTTTAAGTAGGCTTTCGCACCTTGTTTGATAGCTCCTGCTATCTTGGTCATCATCTCGGTGCCGGTCGAATAGCTCTTAATCTTCCAGGCGAGGAAACCTGCGAAGAGCAACGACACCACCGCCCCAATAGGGGCGAAAATCATAAGATCCATAATGCCTCCTCAAATTGAAATAAAGTCTATATAAACATGAATGTTTATACGCTGAAAAATAAACCGCTTCTTCCCCATGTTAATGATTCTTTATGTATTATACAACATGTTTCAAATATGAAAAGAGATTTTTTTATTAAATATTTACCTTTTTTAACTTTTAGCATTTAATATTAAGAATCTCGTATATGCTCACACCATCGGATACTTTTCCAACCAGCCAATTTCTACAAAGCTTGTAGTGATAAAAAAGCCAGCTTGCATATTCCGGATTCGAATACACAAGCCAACTACCTCGCAGAATATAATTTCGCCCTTTATTTTCAATAAATCCTGCCACATCGAGAATTGGATAGCCCAAGAATAATCCTATCTCATGGGGAAAACAGGATTTCATTCGCTCAAACAGCTTTGACAGCTTCTCCTCCGGTGTGAGCGATAATGCATACCCGAAATGCTGCAAAAACGACAAACGCAACGTATCGTTAAGACAAGCTTCGAATAATGGGCGATAATAGACGAAGAGACCCATATGTTTTTTCCCATTGTTAATGCACTTAATAATAAGGCCCTTTTCTTTTGCATATTTGTTGAATAAAATAATCTGATCATGTATTCTGTTTAAGTTTGCACGGCACCAAAAAAGGCTGGCTGGCTTTATACCAAGCATTGTTGGTGCGGCGTAATGCGCAAGCTGCATATCAAGAAATGAATTTTTGCACATATGATGATTTGCCAAAATTCCGCTCCTTCCTCCCCCTCAATTAATAGTTTGCATCAATTTATTCTTTATTCTCTAAGAAATATTTTTTATGAACATCCAATATAAAGCAGTATGAAAAAGATAGCTATATTCATGGGATTAGATGTGTGATATAATAATTGTAAATATTGTTTCCATAATAATACTATATTTGTGTTTAAAGGAGCGATTACAACATGGCCGATAAGTCTACTCCAAAAAATATACTCGAAGATTTGGTCACATTTAGATTAGATGAATTGATGCATGCCACAGACATGTGTACCTGTGATAGATGCCGCGCCGATGTGCTTGCCATTGTACTTAATAAACTACCCTCCAGGTACGTGTCCAGCAACAACGGTGATATCTATGCTCGTTTCCAGTCTCTCGACTTTCAGATGCAGGCGAACATCACCACGGCAATACTCAAAGCGATTGAAGTCGTTAAAAAAACACCGCACCACGAAAGAAGTCAATTCTAAAACATATAATATTTAAGATCACTAAAGAGCCTATGGCGAGTTTTGAACTGCACAGGCTCTTTTTGCTTCTGTTTATTTCCACATATCCATCCATAAGTTAGCATAGAAAAAAGAATTTAACTGATTCAGCAAGTAAATAATACTTACTGAGTGAAATAAGCGACAGGAGAATCTCCAAGTTTGCAATATTTACACAAGCGCCAGTACAGAGCTTATGTAAGCGTATGGGGCACAACAAAAATGCATTTGCGAAACCCCGTGGTAGTTGCCTTATGGTCGGCAATCTTTCCGGGTATGGGGCATATTTTGCTGAATAAATATTTCACGGGATTCATATTATTTATCTGGGAATTTTTTATTAACGATCTTTCAAATCTTAACGAAGGAATTTTCTATACGTTTACCGGTCAATTTGAAGCAGCTAAAAGTGTTCTGGATACAAGTTGGCTGCTATTTTACTGCCCTATGTACATTTTTGCGATTTGGGACAGTTACAGAACAGCAGTTAACATAAATAGCGTTTTCGTCCTAACCGCGAAAGAAGATACCTCAATTAACGCCTTTGCCATGAATCCGTTAGGCATCAACTTTTTAAATAAAACCGCACCCTGGCAGTCCGCTTTATGGTCCTGTTTTACACCGGGCGCCGGTCAGCTTGTTAATCATCAGATTATAATCGGCTTTTTTCTTTTCGGCTGGTGGGTCGTTGTTGTTTATTTATCCAATCTGCTTCCTGCGATTCACTATACAATGCAAGGCATGTTCGAAAATTCCAAATACACCTTAAACATTCAGTGGGTTCTTAACATCCCCTCAATCCTATGCTTTTGCATATACGATGCTTATGTAAATGCTGTCGAAAACAATAAGCTATTTAAATGGGAGCAAGCTAAATTTCTAAAGAAAGAGTATCAAAATCTTGATTTATCCTTCATGTTTAATATGCAAACGGATAGGAGCCATTACATGTATATCGTGACAACTTTCGAACAAAACATCAAATTGGAAACAGCCATTACAGCCATAGCGATGAAAGGAATACCGAAAGAGAGCATTCTGGCTGTCCCGTTGGAAAAGGAAAGCGAGAGCAGAATGCTTTCCAACAGAGCGATTTCGTCAGATAGCCTTAGTCTATTTGACTTGCCTATGATTTTCGCGGCCTTGTTCTCCCTTCTTGGCTTAATTTATGGCTTTATGCTGTCTTGGGGACCCGTTCTCTGGGCTCTTATAGGTACCGGAGCCGGCTTTGGCATTGGGCTTGTAATTAAGCTCATAAGCAAAAAACATCAAAGAGTGAAGCAGTTTGCGAGAATACCCGAAGTTGTACTCTTTATTCAATGCCATGAGGATCAACTGCAAATTGTTCGGGACACGCTCTGGGCTAATCAGGCTTTGGGTGTTGCAAAGCTCGATAATACCTAAAATGAAAGGAGAGTATATATGCTAATTAATTCTTGTCCATTGTCTGATAATAGCTTTATAAATTCAACGTATTGTAAGTGTTAAGAAGATGAACGATCAATGCATTACTTTTAACTCGCGAGCAAATTTTGAACCAATAAGCAAAGTCAGACAAACAATCAAAATAAGCGGGTGCGTTTCAAATTCCGTGTATTCTCCAAAATGGATGTAATCACAATTAGTTAAAATGAGAGGGTTAAGGGTATTTTTATCCTTAACCCTCTTGGTTACAGTACATCACGTTCTTGCGGCATGTCAAGGAGGAAAGGGCATAGCCCGATCCTTGATATGTCGGTTTGAACGTGATATTTCGTTATTCCGGTATTCGTTCCTCGAAGTAAATAGAAAGTTGGGAGTAAATCCGTCCCCAATCATGACGTGTTCCCGTCCATTTTTTTGTGATATCGGCAGTCGCGAGATACAGCATTTTGAACAAACTATCATCGGTCGGAAATACACCCTTGTTTTTGGTCACTTTTCTCAGCTGGCGATTGAATCCTTCGATGGCGTTGGTGGTGTAAATTAGCTTTCTAACCTCTTCCGGATACTTGAAATAAGTAGATAATTCAGCCCAATTTTTACGCCAAGAAATTGCGATTTTCGGATATTTTTTGCCCCAAGCTGCATCGAATTGGTCAAGTTCGTTAACGGCCGTTTCTTCTGTCGGGGCCGTATATACTCTTTTCAAATCTGCCATCAGCGGCTTTATATCCTTGTATGAAACAAACCGAATACTGTTTCGTATTTGGTGAATGACACATTTTTGTATCTCTGTATCTGGGAATACAGCGCTGATTGCTTCGGAAAAGCCACTTAAGCCGTCCACACAGGCGATGAGCACATCTTGCACGCCTCGGTTTTTTATCTCGTTAATGACGGACAGCCAGTACTTCGAACTCTCGTTTTCGCCTATCCAAAGGCCTAATACGTCCTTAATACCCTCAAGCGTGATGCCAATCGCAATATACACGGCCTTTTTAATGATTCTTCCGTCCTGCCGCACATGATAGTGAATGGCGTCCATGTAGACTACGGCATAGATGCTTTCAAGCGGTCTCGCTTGCCATTCTTTTGCTATGGGTAGTATTTTATCTGTGATCCGGCTGATCGTGCTATCTGAGATATCTAAACCGTACAAATCGCGAATATGCGTCTCCATATCGCCCGTAGTCATGCCTCTAGCATACATGGAGATGATTTTACGCTCAATCTCGTCATTGAGCATTTTTTGATGCTTACCAATCAGTTTGGGTTCATATTCGCCCTGCCGATCTCGCGGCACCTTGATATCTACATCGCCATAGCTGGTTTGCAGCGTCTTGTGCCCGAATCCGTTTCGAGAATTGTCGGTTTCTTTGTTCTCGACATCGTATCTGTCATATCCAAGTTCATCATCGAGTTCGCCCGCAAGACTGCCGTTGACCATCTCGGCAATGAATTCTTTCATTATGTCGTTTAGGTCTTGTCCATCTCGAAGCGGTGTTGTTTTAAGCAGCTCTTTGATAAGTTCCTTGCGTCGTTTTTCTTCTTCCGTTACTGTTTTGCGTTTTGCCACAATCAAAAACCTCCATTATGGTGAATTTTATTTTACACCATTCTGGAGGTTTACACGAACTTTGAACCAGTCTCAAATAAGCTTCCACCCCTGAAGGGGTGGTTTTTATTGGAGCCCTATAAGGGTCTCTTACCAGCTATGCCTAAAGGCATATAACGGTTCCGCCAGCCGCATGGAGCTTGTTACTTGCTACCCTTAAAAGGGTCAACGTACTCCTTCGCTGTCATCTTGTCCGTCATCATGTCTTCGTCTTGTTGTTCCCTGATGTACTTGCTTATTTTCTTTTTGTTTAAACCAACTGTGCTCACATAATAGCCTTTACACCAGAACTGCCTTCTCCCGTATTTATACTTCAAATTTGCATGCCGTTCAAAGATCATCAACGTACTTTTCCCTTTTAGCACAAACCCATGAAGTATGACACGCTCATTTTCGGCGGTATTCTCACTAGCATAATGATTTGGTCTACGCATGCATTTGCTTCGATGATTTCTACACCTTTTTGCTCACATAGCATTCTCAGTATTTGCCCTATATCTTTCTTGAGTTTCCCATATATCACTTTACTTCTAAACTTCGGGGAAAACACTATGTGATATTTGCGAGTCCCATCTTGTATGTGATAAACTGCTTTCATCCATTTCGGATACCTCCTTTTGTATTTTAAAACGGCTGGCAAAACCTTTTCTATTCTACATTTGGAGGTTCTTCTTTTCAAACGCTAAAGCTAGCTTTCGCTCCACACGTAAAACGTGTGGTTTGTTTTATGATAAAAAAAACGAGGGCATAATCAGCCCTCATGGATTAATGTATTCGCTTTCGAGAAGCAATCTGAGCCTTCTATATGTTAGCACTGTGCTCCCTGAAAACCGCCGCCTCCGTTGCAACAGCAACAGATTATTAGAATAATGATAATCCAGCAACAGTTATTGCCACCAAATCCACCGAATCCCGCTTCACCGCAGCCGCCTCCCCAGCCACCGCAGCAGCATAAGAGAATAATGATAATCCAACAACAGTTGTTACCGAATCCAAATCCGCCTTGACATCCCATAATTATTTTTCCTCCTATCATTCATGGGTTTTTTTATTTCTATCTCTATTTTTACATTACGAATTTGACTGAAATTTGGTGCGTATTAATTTAATTTTTTATTATTCTTAAATTCTGATCTATATTTCCAATATTACAAATGATAATTATGATTTTATTTACACACATTATATAGCTTATCTCGGGACAAAATACTAGCAAGGAGGTGAAATATTATGTATAGATCAAGTAATCAAAACGTTGTTCCTCAGGCAAAGGATTATCTCAATAAAATGTAATATGAAGTTGCCGGAGAGGTTGGTGTGACACTTCAGGAAGGTTATAATGGAGGAATTTCAGCCAAAGACGCGGGTCGCGTTGGCGGCAACATGGTTAAAAAGATGATACAGCAAGCTGAAAGCACCATGGGTTCTCAACAGCGCTACTAAACAACAAAAGAAGGGCGAAGATGCTCTTCTTTTTTTATCCGGTCAAAAACGACGTCTTCGACGTCGACACAGACTGTCGATAAACCCTGTTTTCAATAAATGAAGATGGGGTTTTTCATTTGTAAAACAGAAATAATCAGATAAAGAACTCGATTCAAGCAAGGAGGTAATGTGGATAACTTGTCTTTCCATCTCCACATTGCCAGCTTTTTGAGATTCATGGCAGCATATTTGAGCTTCACCCAGTTAGTAACTTGGGTAAGCCCTCGGTATGGCGAATACCGCATCGCGTACTTCTCTTTGCCATCCGCGAAGACGCGCTCGATTGTTTCTCCTCGCTTCTCATAGGTTTCTTTACCTATTGGAGAATGACGAACGTCCTCGGCCCGCTCGATATAGCCTCTCCAAACGTGAATCGCAACTGTCTTCTGGCAGTTCTTACTGGCGG
>JAEWQS010000127.1 GCA_023399095.1 Bacillota bacterium | reverse complement strand
AGGTCAATACCTCCGACTTATCATAATCAGCAAAAGGGAGTTTTACCCATTATATCTTCTCTGCTGCGCATAAACATACAAAAAATCACTGCGGCGTCTGCTAAACAGTGATTTTTCAGTGCCCTTTTAAATATGGCTTTTCGAGCGATTTTCGTGGAGCTACTAGTCAGATTCGAACTGACGACCCCTTCCTTACCATGGAAGGCGATATATGTAAAAACCCAGTATTCATCGAGGATTTAGGCATTTCGCCAACCAAAACCGACAATAAAACCGACTAATGAAAGGTTGCAAAAAGTCCCTTTTGTTTGCTTGCTCGAAAAAATCGTATAGAAAGTGTCTATTCGAATCGAGGTTACCACTACATTTTTTACTACACTTTGAAATAAAGCATGTATGAGTGAAAGCTTTTTAATCAATTTAACACAGATGAAGCCGTAAATATCCCTTAAAACAGGACTTATTGCCTCCCCGAATATATTCAAACTATAGGTATGCCGCCTAGGGGTCAAGACCTCATTTTTATCGGTGTTTGAACTATTGATTAGCAAATTGATTCGGATTGGGTGAACATAACCAAACTTGATCAACCACAAAAAATATATTGCATTTGTTCGATCCCCAGCCGCAACCGGTTCGTGTTTAAAATTAGTTATAACAGTGTATTTATATGATATAATTGACAGCCATGATTTGTTAAAAATTACCAATTCGTTTTTTCTAATCTACCCTAAATGAATAGTCTGTTTTTGAATTACTGCAATTGATTTTGAGGGAGAAAAACGAGACGATGCAGATTAATAATACAAACGATGATATGATAAAAACTCAAGCCCCGCAAACCAAGCCTCTCCATTGGTTTTTCCTCGTTTTGTGCATTATAGTCTATATAGTTTTAAATATAATTATATATCTGACTTTACAAGAAAAGGATTTTCCATATCTGCCTTTAGCGCAAGGTCAGGTATTGGCAGCGATCCTTATTACACTGAATCCAATAAAAAGAAGCCATTGGATCGCAATATTACTTTGCGGTATCTCAGTTGTTATTACGCTTCAAAAAATCATATCAACGGGTATCATTTATGCGCTTCCGGGAGTTCTCATACCAGTAACGGCTATTGTCATTTGTTTTATAATAAACCGTTTTAGTGAACGATTCAGACAAAACGGTAAGAAACTGGTTCTAGCCAATGAACTTTTACAAAAGGTTTTGGATACGATTCCAATGCCTATTTTTTGGAAAGACTTGAATTCCAATTTTTTAGGATGTAATCAGTATTTTGCGAAAGAGGCCGGAAAAATTTCACCTGAACAGCTTATTGGCAAAGATGATTATGAAACACCTTCTTTTGAGCATACGGAAAAATATAGAACCGATGATGCTGAAATCATGAGAAGCGGAATTGCGAAAATAAACATAGAGGAGCTACATAAAACGGCTAATGGCGATCAGAGCTGGATTAGAACAACAAAAGTGCCGCTTCGCGATGCAAATGGATCAATCTTTGGGCTTCTTGGCGTCTTTGAAGATATTACTAAGAAAAAGCTGGCTGGACAAGAGTTGTATTATGAAAAAGAACGACTCAGAATTACTTTACTTGCCATTGGTGATGCCGTGATCACGACGGATCAATTTAAAAAAGTCACATTAATTAATGCTGTTGCGGAGGGACTCACCGGTTGGAGAGCTGAAGATGCTTTGGGAAAAGACGTCAATACTGTTTTAAACCTTAAGAATGAAGTGACAGGCCAAAAAGGAACAAATCCGATTGAAGAAGTCTTACGCGGATGCAAGACGGTCGAGTTAGAAAACCATACACTTATAGTCTCTAAGTATGGAGAGAAAAGGGCTATTGAAGACAGCGCAGCGCCCATTTTAGGTGCGGATGGTGATATCCTAGGGGTAGTGATGGTATTCAGAGATGTCACGGATAAAAAAATTAAGCAGGATGAGATTCTTTATTTGAGTTATCATGACAGTTTAACGACACTGTATAACCGACGGTATATTGAAGAAAAAATGAAGCAGATTGAAGAACGGGAGAGCTATCCGCTGTCGATCATTTTGGGAGACATTAACGGACTAAAAATGGTTAACGATGTTCTAGGCCATTCCGAAGGAGACAGGTTCTTAATTGAAGCTTCGGAAATTCTTATGAAATCCTGCCGAAAATCCGATATTGTTGCGAGATGGGGAGGCGATGAATTTATCATTTTGCTGCCAGATACAGATGCGGCGCAAACAGAAAAAATATGCGAAAACATAAGAAAAAAGTGTGCTGAATTAACAGAAATGAATATAAACTTATCAATTTCTTTGGGATATTCGATTCGGAAAAATGATAATGAAGAGATTGCAAAAACCATCAACGCCGCTGAAGAAGTCATGTACTCACAAAAAATGTTGAATAGCCGGAGTTATCGGAACTCGATTTTAGAGTCGTTTAGAAAAACACTATTTGAAAAGAGCCACGAAACAGAAGAACATGCCAATCGATTGATGCAACTTAGCAAACATATGGGAGAGGCTATGAATTTGCCTCAAATCTCGCTGCAGGAACTGGAGTTATTGGGTGTATTACATGACATCGGCAAGATCGGCGTTCCGGATTTGATTTTAAACAAACCCGGGAAGCTTGATGAGAGTGAATGGGTGATTATGAAGAGGCACGCGGAAATCGGCTGCCGGATTACACAATCAGTACCGGAATTTGTCCGTATTTCAGAATATATTTTATCGCACCATGAACGATGGGACGGAAACGGGTATCCAAGGGGGCTGAAGGGTGAAGAGATACCGGTTTTGTCAAGAATATTGTGCATTGTCGATGCCTACGATGCGATGACCAGCGAAAGATCTTATCGCAGGCCGTTGACTCAAGAAGATGCAATTCGAGAATTAACCGAGAATGCCGGCAAGCAGTTTGATCCTGAACTGGTAGAATTGTTTATTAAAGAGCGGATTTTTGAGATTGGCTGAAAGTCTGCAAATGGCTCTGCGAATATTTTGCTATACCACGCTTCTTTTGCGATAGCCAGATAGTGTTTCCAGAGTCAGTTGCGCCTTCGGAAAATAATATATTATGCATTACAATAGTCCAGTCATAAAACGGCGAAAGTAGCTATAAAGACTCGATTCGGTTGGAAAAAAATTTAACCATATATCTTTGGCCATGTAGCCAACAGTGTAAGCGCGATGGTATCCGTCCACTTCCAGTTGCGCTATTGAACTTTTTCGCCAGCATTGGCGTGTCAGACTGGGGCCAGATTGGTGCGGTTATGATACTTGCCAGTATACCGACTGCGTTGATTTATATATTTGGCTATAAGCAGATAGAAAACGCTCTGACTGCCGGTTCAATACTAAAATGATATCAGGACCGAACGGGATATATATTGACGACGAGCTTGTCAACGATATGTCGCTAAAAGACAAGGATATGGCGATGGTCTTTCAAAAGTATGAACTATATCCGCCATATAACGGTTTTGCATTTTGCGTTAAAGCCGTGCCATGCAGATAAGAAAGAATTATATAGCGCTTTTTACATGTGCCTATTAGTCCTTCAGCACAGGTAAGTTGCCTGTCTCACCCGTTCTGTGATGCTTGCGGCAAAGCGCCACATATTTGCCCGTTCCCCCCATAACCACCAGTTCCCCTGAACGGATGATTTGCCCCTTTTCGTCCAGCCGCGCGTTGCATATCGCCTTGCGTCCGCACCAGCAGATCGTCTTGATCTCCTCGATGGTGTCGGCCCAAGCCAGCAGCCACATGCTGCCCTCAAACAAGTTGCGCTGAAAATCCGTTCTTAGGCCATAGCAAATCACCGGTACATTCAGTTCGTCCACCACATATGTAAAAAACTCCACATCGGCCTTGGATACAAACTGCGCCTCGTCCACGAGGATACAATCGTAGGTTTTTATGACATCATTGCTCATCTTCACGAAATCTTCCACAAACAAGCATTCCTTGTTTACGCCCATACGCGACTTAACAGTTTGATTACCATCACGGTTGTCTATCCGCGGCTTTAACACCAGCGCCTTTTGGTCGCGCTCTGTGTAATTATAGTCCACCATCAGCAGGTTCGCCGTCTTGCTGCTCCCCATCGCACCATACCGGAAATATAGTTTTGCCACCGTTTGTACCCTCCCCCGAACCTATAGTTTCGCCCACTATTATAACATAAAGAAAACAGCGTGAAAAAGGGAACTCATTCATTTTTCGTAGGCGAACGTACAGCGCCCATGTATTGAGTTTAACCAGTAAACATGATATCGTTATTATACAAACTATATAGGATAGGGGAAAATATGCATAACGATCTTTTTTCAATCGGGAGTATGACCATACACGGCTATGGGGTTATGATAGCCATTGGATTTGCTTTCGCGATAGCCATGAGCTATATAAGAGCGAAGGCTTACGGACTCAGAAAAAATGCAATCATAGACTTTGGGCTTTTAGCAATGATTTTTGGCTTTTTTGGCGCGAAGCTTCTTTACGTCATCGTCGAATACGAGGCGTTTTTTGCCAATCCGTTATCGGTGATTGGTTCGGATGGTTTTGTCATCTACGGAGGGATAATCGGCGGCGTTCTGGCAGTAATAATATATTGCCGTATCAAGAAAATCAGCTTTATGAGCTACTTTGATCTTGCTATACCGGCTGTGGCAGCGGCTCAGGGCTTTGGGAGGATCGGCTGTTATCTGGCCGGTTGCTGTTATGGCTGTGAAAGCACCTTTTTGGGTGTTATTTTTCCGGAAGGAAGCATTGCTCCTGCGGGCATTTCGCTGCTGCCAACCCAGCTTATCTCGTCGGCGGGCGATTTTCTGATAGCGCTTGTTTTGGTGTTGTACGCAAGAAAATCCAAGACAAAGGGCAATGTGGGTGCTCTCTACCTTCTCCTTTATGGCGCAGGTCGTTTTGCGATTGAGTTCTTCAGAAACGATGTGCGCGGAAGTGTCGGCACGCTCTCCACGTCTCAGTTTATATCCATATTTTTCATGCTTGGGGCGATTGTACTTTTCGTTATTAATGCAAAACGCGGGGAAGCGGCGGATATGATTTTGGATAAGGAAGGACGCGCAGAAGCGGATAAACGAAATCTGGAAGAGGAACGTGTATACAAGGAAACCAAGAAGGCAGGTAAAACCGATAAGAGCGTGGAAGACCCTGCAAAGAGTGACCAAAAAGACGATAACGAAGATAAATGAACGAGCAGACGGGCGGCTCAAGAACTGAAACGAGGAGGATATGCAAATGAATAAGTGCTACAGGGATGAGCTTGTGGGCGTGTTTGGTTATCCGATTGATGAAAATCCGACTGTGGTCATACAGGAAGCGGCATTCAAAGAGCTGGGACTGCCATATCGGTACTTGACAATTGAAGTGAGGCCTGATGATCTTGAAAATGCGATGGCGGGCCTTAGGGCCATGAACATGAAAGGCATCAATTTAACGATGCCTCATAAAGTTTTGGTGCTGAAATACTTGGATGTGGTAGAGGAAGATGCGGCTCTGATGGGGGCTGTCAATACGGTGTATATGAAGGATGGGCGGCTCTATGGCGAAAACACCGACGGCAAAGGGTTTATGCAAGCGCTTAGAGACGGCGGTGTGGCGCTTGAAGGGAAAAAGGCTGTGTTGCTCGGAGCGGGCGGCGCTGCGCGCGCGATCGCGATAGAACTGGCCATGGCGGGCGTTAAGCAAATCGAAATTGTCAACAGAAGCAAAGAGCGTGGTGAAGAGCTGGTGAACCTGCTCAATGATAAAACATCCGCGCGCGCAGTTTTTACGCTTTGGGATGAGGTTTACCGCGTTTCAGAGAATACGAGCTTGTTGATAAACGCTACATCCATCGGGCTTTATCCGCATATCAGCCAGAAGCCGAATATCGATTACGCCACGATTAATAAGGACATGGTGGTGTGCGATGTGATCCCAAACCACCCGAATACGCTATTTTTGCAAGAGGCTCAAAAGGCTGGCGCACGAACGTTTGATGGCTTGACAATGCTCGTGAATCAAGGTGCTTTAGGGTTTAAAATGTGGACAGGAATGGACGCGCCCGTCAAGGTGATGGAAGACGCACTAAAAAAAGAATTCGGATTAATTTAAACGATTAATCCATGCTCCATATAAGATTTATTCAGCTGCTTGCAGTCCGCTTTTTAATATGTGAACAAGATTATCGGCAAGCATGATAATATCATCTTGGCTCATATCCGGCTGAATAAGCGTGTCGATATGACCGACAAGCAAGTTGATGATGCCGGAAACAAACGGCACCGGAAAGAATTTGCTGAATTGTCCGTTCTCGATGGCACTTTCGATCAACGCATCCAGAGAACCGCTGCGGCGGTTTGGGAATGCGTGGCGGACGGCGTCCTTCACTTCGGCGCTCTCCGTCATATGCAGCCGCCAAAAAGCATAATAGCGCGGTTCCACTTGAGAAAATTCAAGACCCTGCCGGAACAGCACGCGCAACTGTTCAAAGAAATCGTCGGGCAATTGCGGAGGCAAAGCCTTGGTAAAGGCAGCTTTTCCCCTGGATATCACATCCATCACACAGAGGTACAAGTCCATTTTATCCTTGAACTTATGGTAAAAGCTGCCCTTGCTGATGCCGCTTGTTTTGATGATATCGTTCAGCGACGCGTTGCCATACGGCTTAGAAGCAAACTCAGTTAGTGCGGCATCGAAAAGAGTCGGCATATCATCAAGCGGATTCTTGGTTATCTCTTTTTGCGGACGAATAAATCGGTTATCCATCAATTCCTCCTTAAAGTTGTTTAATGTATTGCTTCGTGAGCGTCATTACCGCTTCGATATTGGCAGGGTAGGTTGTATAGCTGTTCATTTTGACCTGAGCGTTGTTTTCGTCAAAGCATTTACCGCTGACGCCTTTTAAGTCGTCTGAGAGCGCAAGGAAAGTGTACGTCTGAGCCATCCTTTGAGGGCTGATGGACTTCTTGCTTTTGATCGAGTACATGAAGCGCATAAATGCGGATAGGTTCGGATATCGGCTGATATCGACCTTGACATTTGTGACACGAATGCAGTTCGCGGTCACTGACGTGTCTTTAAACTGCTGTGCAAGCCAAAGCGTATACATCTCCTGTGCGCGCTTGGATTGATAATAAGCGCTCGTCACGCTGTATTTTCTGTTTTTAGATTCAGGGTCAGCAATATCGATCTTGGTGCCGGGCTTAACCAATAGCCCCTTGGAAGAGACGGTGATGATACGTCCGTTGTCACTTCGCTTAAGAGAATCCATCAACAGATCAGTCAGCAGCACGGGGCCGACGTGGTTTGTGGCCCACACGGTTTCGACACCCTCGGGTGAATACTCTGCCTGTTTTCTCGCGATGTCGAAATCCGCCGCGTTGTGGATGAGCACATCCACTTTGGGAAATTTACGAACGATCTCGTCAGAAAATGTGCGAACCGAACGCTGGGATGCCATATCCAAGAGCATGAGCTCGGCTGTGCCGCCGCTTATTCTGGCTTGTATGTCGGCCAGTGCCTTGAGGCCGCGCTTTTCGCTGCGGCACGCAATAATCACATGCGCGCCCTCGTTGGCGATCTGAATGGCTGCTTGTTTACCGATACCCGAATTGGCTCCCGTAATGATACACACCTTTTTATCCATCATGCACCTCCATTAGACTTGTTGGATTAGACCGAATGGTCTATTGTGCTATCATTGTATTCAATTGCTGATAAATTGTCAATAGAGTCACTTGTCTATATAGAAAATGATTAATTTACGACATTGGCGGTAGACTCAGTATTTAAGTTGGGCTGAATATAGGAAGCGAATCTGATGGTGCCACTTGTTGACGGACGCCATTCAAGGTATAATAAGCATAAAAATGGATGAATAGAGGACAGGCATGGAGACAGACAAACGAATCGCGGTGCTAATTGACGCTGACAACGTATCGGATAAATATATAAAGGCGGTGCTCGACGAGATATCTAATCACGGCACGCCCACATATAAGCGCATCTACGGCGACTGGACAAAGCCGCAGCTTGCGTCGTGGAAGAGCGTGCTGCTGACCAACTCGATTACGCCGATACAGCAATACAGCTATACCACAGGCAAGAACGCGACCGACGCCGCGCTTATCATTGATGCAATGGATATATTGTATTCGGGCAATGTAGAGGCCTTTTGCATTGTCTCCAGCGACAGCGACTTTACGCGTCTCGCCGCGCGTTTGCGGGAATCCGGCATGTTTGTGATCGGCATGGGGGAAAAGAAAACGCCGACCGCTTTTATATCAGCCTGCGAGATTTTCAAATATCTTGAGGTGCTTACGCCGCCTGCGCCGCCTGTTAAGGAAGCACCGACCGGCGGCAACGGCAAGACGCCGCCAAAAGAGGGCATGGCCAGCAAGGAAGAGATCATAGAAGCACTCAAGGTCATCATCACGGAAAGCTCTGACGAAGATGGCTGGGCGTACTTGGGGCAGGTAGGCAAAATGCTTAATAAGCGCTATCCAGATTTTGATACGCGCAACTACGGTTTTTCCAAGTTGACGCCGTTTGTATCATCATTGAAGCAGTTTGAAATACAGTCAAGAAAAACAAGCAGCCCCAACAACGTGCATAAATATGTGCGTATAAAAGAAACAAAGAGCAAATGATTTTTCGGCATCATAGGCGCTAAGGTGTGCTTAAGCTTTCTCAATGAATGACCGAAAATCCCATGGCCTCGTTTTCTATGCACAGAGATTTGTCGTTGGCTTTTTATCGCCGACGACGTGCATGATCTATTGTCTTTTAATGATGGCATAAAAACGTTCCTTTCTAAAATAAATATTGCATATGAAAACTCTGTCAACGAAAATTGACGGGGTTAACTTTTCTTATATACGGTTTTATGTGATAATGGTTATAATTAGAGAATTTATATTTTTTGGAGGATCAACAATTATGATATATCTGGTTCGTCATGGACAAACCGATTGGAATTTATTCAAAAGGTGTAACGGTTCTACAGACACCTATTTGAATAAAACAGGAATAGAACAAGCAAAACTGCAAGCTGACAACTTAAGAGATGTCAGTTTTGATGCGTGTTTTTGTAGCCCTCAAACAAGAGCGCGTCAATTCTGCGAAACAATCTATAAAGGCCCGACTGTATTTGATGATAGGCTTGCCGAAATTTATTGCGGTGATTTTGAGGGCAAAAAGGAAACCGTAGTAATGATGATATTGTTTTGGCTAGCAATTAAAAAAGGTGCTAAAGGCACAGAGCGCTATGACGAATTTATAAAACGGAACTGTGATTTGTGTGACGTGATTATGAATGAGTATAAGGGGAAGAATGTCTTAATCGTGACTCACGCCGGAAATGTGCGGGTAATAAACTATTATTTTACTGGCAAGCCCGAGGGCTATAATTTTGTCAAAAAAGTTATCGAAAAGGGCGGGTTGATTACATACGAGAATTAATTAAGAAATCCAAAGTTCAAGTTTTTCAAAATAAAGTGTTTTTCCGCTAAGCGCGCCATAGCACGTTTTTTATTATACGATTGATTTAGCCGTCATTTCCCGTGCAAAACACAAAAGAGGGAAGCTCCCTCTTGTTGTGTCAAGCAATATTGTCGTTCAGCATCTAAAATATCGGCCACCCGGGCTGCAGCAGTTGAAGCCTACGCTTCCCCAAACATCGCAGCCGCTTTTGCGCTTGCCGCGCTTAAACCCAAGGAAGCTCCATGTATTGCCGCATGGGGCCCCGCAGCAGCTGCAGGTGTATGGCCCGCATTCAACAGGACCGCCGCAGCATTGGCAGCCGCGTGGCCCGCAGGTGTTGCATGGCCCGCAGGTGTTGCATGGCCCGCAGGCGTTGCACGGCCCGCAGGCGTTGCATGGCCCGCAGGTGTTGCAAGAGCCGCAAGGGTCGCATGGCCCGCAGGTGTTGCATGGCCCGCAAGAGTTGCACGGCCCGCACGAGCCGCACGGCCCGCACGAGCCGCACGGCCCACAATTGTCAAAATTGCAAAAGGGCCCGCCGCCAAGGCAGCTAAGCAACATCAGAAGTTTTAGGCAGTTGTCGTTCATGTATATTCACCACCTTAAAGCATAAAGGCTTAATTTAAACTATTCGTCTCGTAATAAAATTGTGAAAAACTATATTGCATTATTCAGTAGTCTCTGGTATAGTACTCTCAACTACTGAATATAATACAGTACTAGATAAAGACGAAAAGGGAGGGCTCATGAACGCACAATTTAAAAAAGGCGTTTTGGAGCTATGCGTGCTTACCTTGCTTAACAAGAAGGACACGTATGGATATGAGCTGGCGGAGCGGATATCCTCACGCATTGAGATTGCGGAAGGAACGCTGTATCCGCTGCTGCGCAAGCTCAAAAGCGACGGGTTATGCGACACATACATTTCTGCCGAATCAGGCGGGCCGCCGCGAAAATATTATACGCTGACTGAAAAGGGCAAGCAGGCGGAAGCCGAGCTGCGCCTGGAGTGGATGGATTTTGTGAACAGCGTGAAGCAAATCATGGAGGACGACAATGGATGATTTTTTAAAAACGCTGATGCGCTCACTCAAACACATGAGCGCGCAGGAAAAGCAGGACATTATAGACGATTACCGCGAGCACTTTGAAGCGGGACTGGAAGCGGGCAAGACCGAGCAGGAGGTGGCGGCGGCGCTGGGAGACCCTGTGCAGCTTGCCAAAATGCACGTGATGCAAAGCACATCGAATGCGGCGCATGAGTCCAAAGGCCTTGGTGACACGATGCACATGATCGGTGCGGCGCTGAGCTACAAGGCGGGCGGCGGCATATTGGTTGGTTGTCTATACTTGGTATGTCTGACGGTGCTGGTGAGCCTGTTCGCCGTGTCAGCAGGGCTGGTGCTCATCGGTCTTGGGTGTCTTGTGCTCGTCGCGGTAGAAATTGGGGCCGCTTACATCTCGTATGCCGTGCTTGCGTTGTTTGCGGCGCTCGTTTTCGCAGCCGGAGGGCTGCTGGTGTTTAAGGGGAGCGCAAAACTATGGAGACTGAGCCTTGGGCGCATGCCGCTGCTTGCGCGCCGCGTGATGCGTATGGAAAAGGAGGCGTCTATATGAAAAAGTCAACAAAGGTGCTTCGCCTATTACTACTCATCGGCATCGGCGGAACTGCGATCATGATGGGGTTTATCATGGGCACGGGGCAGCTCATGTCACACGAAGCCACAAAGGATTTTGAGGTGGATGAGACGTTCGATGAGCTTAAGCTCGATACGGCAGCTGCGCAGGTGACCGTTATGCCCTCAGAACAGGCACATGTGACGGCGTATGCAAAGGCTTGGCTTCAAAAACCGATTGACATGGAGGATGTGGTGGATGTGCGCGTGGAAAACGGTGTGCTTCGTATCACCGAAACGCCGTTCCCGAATAAGTTCTTCGGCGTGTTTCCACAGCCATACGAGCTTATACTGACGATTTACATGCCCCGGGAAATTTACGACACATATCAGGAGGAAACAGATAAATGAAGACAGTTGTGATTACGGGCGCCACATCCGGCATCGGCCTTGCGGCGGCCAAAGCGCTCGCGGCATCGGGTGCGCGGGTCATCGGCGTGGGGCGAACGTCCGAAACATGCGCGAAGGCACAAACCGAGCTGCTTGCAATTGTGCCGAATGCGGATATCACTTATGTATATGGAGATCTTTCTTCACAGACGGACGTGAACGCCGTGGCCGATCAGATACAAACACTTCTTGCGCCGGACGGCAGCCTCGATGCACTGATCAACAACGCGGGCGGTGTGCGCAGCGGATATACCACCACTGCGGACGGCTACGAGCTACAATTTGCGCTCAATCATCTCGCTGGTTTTTTGCTCACATACCGGCTTTGGGATAACCTCAAAAAAGCGAAAGGCCGCGTGATATTTACGGGCAGCAACTCACATAAGAAAATGCGCATGCACTGGAATGACGTCATGTTTTCAAAGCATTACAGCTGTCTGATGGCTTATAAGCAATCGAAGCTATGCAATATGCTGCTTGCCAAGGAAATAAACCGGCGGTTTGAGGACAGCGGCGTGAAGGCTTACGTGGTGGACCCGGGTCTTGTGAACACCAACATCGGCAATAAGCAGACCGCCGGTATCGTCAGCGCGTTTTGGTCACTCCGCAAAAAGCGCGGCGATTCGCCCGAATATGTGGCGCAGACTTACTCGTATCTGTGTAGTCAGATGCCCGCGCCATATTGGCTTTACTATCATGCGTGCAAGCCCGCCAACTATGACAAACATGTGGACAACGAACAGGATGCGCAGCGGCTTTTTGAGCTCAGCGAGCAGCTCTGCGGCATCCATTTTGACGGAGGCGATATATAATGACGGTACTGGTGACAGGGGCAAGCGGCGGCCTTGGCCGCGCGATGGCAGTGGAGTGCGCGCGGCGCGGATACGACCTGCTGCTCACAGATATTGCGGATGCGCCGCTTTTGCAGATTAAGCAGGGGATCGAGCGCCAGTTTGGCGTGACTGTTATAACAAAAGCGTGCGATCTTACCAGCGATGACGAGCTCGGGGTATTCTTTAAGTTCATCGACGATGAACAAATCGGTCTTGATATGTTGCTTAACATCGCGGGCATTGACTACGAGGGCGGCTTTCTCTCACAGCCCAGCGCGAATATCACGCGCATCGTGCAGGTGAACATTGAAGCGACGCTTAAGGTGACGCACGCGGCGCTCGAGAGAAGGTGCAAGGGAGAAAATTTCACCCTCGTGATCGTGTCCAGTCTGGCTTCGCAGTACCCGATACCGCTCAAAGCCACTTATGCCGCATCCAAACGCTTTCTGCTGGATTTCTCTATCGCACTGGCGCAGGAGCTCAGGCACGAGAATGTGAATGTGCTGGCGTTGTGTCCCGGAGGGTTGCCCACCACGCGTGAAGCGCTGCTTGGTATCGCGGCGCAGGGCATATGGGGCGATTTGACCACGAACGATTTGGGTGACGTGGCGCGCAAGACGATTGCTGCGGCGCTTAAAGGAAAGAGCGTTTATATTCCGGGCTGCTTCAACGGCATATTGCGTATGATTGGACGCATGGTGCCAAACACGCTCATCGCTAAATTGCTCTACAAGCGCTGGCAGAATGCGCAGGGACGCTGGGACGCGATTGAAGCGGGACGCATGCGCTAGTCAGATAGAAACCTTAAGTAAAAAAGTGTTTTATGTGATATCATGTGATACAATATTTTAACAATAGCTTGGATAACAAGCATGAAGGCAACCATCTTAAATGAGTGAAGATATATTTATTTCACAAAAAGCGAGATGGGAAAGAAAGGGTATTGATGCTGTATGAGGATCAGCGAAGCAAAGCATTGTATTATGGAGCTGTACAGAAACACCGATTGCGTCACAGCGCTGGTCAGTGAGCGCGGCGTGGGCAAAACCTCCGCTTTTCAGCAATGTGCGTGTGAACTGGGTATCGGGTATATGGGGCTTTATGCCGCGGCGATGGAAGGGCCGGATTTTATGGGATTGCCGGATAAAGACAGAGAAAAGGGCATTACGCGATATCTGGCGCCTCAGTTTCTGCCCACCTGCAACGCTGTGGAGGAAGGACTTTTTCCCGAAAAAGGATTGTTGGTGCTTGAGGAAATCAACCGTGTGCCGACCGACACCGTTTCGGTGCTTTATCCTTTGCTGCTGGAGCGCAAAATTAACGGCCATAGCCTCGTGCCGGGCTGGAAAATTGGCGTGACGATGAACCCTGATACGATGAATTATGCGGTGAATTCGCTAGACGATGCCATGCTCGACCGTTTTACAACGATTGAAATTACAGCAAATCTTGAGGATTACGTTGCCTATTCGCTGCAAAACGACGCTTGTGACGATGTGCTTGCTTACCTCACCGCCTGCCCGGATATGCTGCTGCGCGTCAAAAAAGCCGCCGACAGCACTGCCACGGCGAAGTCTCCCACACCGCGCGGCTGGACGCGGGTACAGCAGCTTCTCAACAACTGCTCGCTTCCTCAAAAGCTGATGCAGGAGTTGATTTCGGGCATTCTCGGGCCGGAAGCGGCGGCATCGTTCTTTGGCTATCTCAAAAATCGCGAATATGTGATTCCCTCTGCCGATAGACTGCTCGTGGATTATGAAACAGTACGCACACAGTTTGAAAAGCTGGTTCAAGGCGGCAGGCTGGATCTCTTAAGCCTTGTGCTGAAAAAGACGGTATCGCTGCTTGACGGAAGCGATGCACAATGCATAAATATCAGTAAAATGCTCGATGCTTTGCCCGAAGAGTTTCAGCTCCTTTTCTTTAAAACGCTGGCTGGTGAAAAGCCTGAGCTGTTTTTGGAAGTGGCGCAGCGAACGAGTGTTTTCGAGGCGCTTTCTGATCAGATACTGAATTTATTATCTTGATATGAATGAATATCATATGGGGGGACGATGATGCGTATACAGGACGCGGTGATGAAGCTGCTTATCAGTCAGCCTTTTTACGGATCGCTTGCCGCCTCCATTTCTATTCGTGAGAGCCAAACGGTGAGTAAAATGGAAATGACCTTGTTTCCTGCACCTGTGCTCAAATATAACAGTGAGTGGTACGAATGCCTCAGCGATGCGCAAGCTGTAGGGGTATTGCTTCACGAATTGCTGCATCTGCTGCTGCTGCATGTCCTGCGTCGTGGTGAGCGTGACCCGCTGCTTTGGGCGGTTTGCTGCGACATGGCGGTCAACGATCATCTGCCGCCCGAAATGCTGACGCCAAATGCAGTCACAACTGAAAAAATCGAACGGGAAATTCATCACAAACTGGAACGCTGTAAAAGCGCCGAAAGCTATTACGTGCAGCTTCTCAGGCTGCTTGATGACAGGATCAGTTTCATTCAACGCGAGGGCGCTGCCACCCTTCGCTGCAGCAACGGAAGCCTGATGGAGGCCGATTTGCAGATCGAGGAAGATGTGTCCCAGATGAATGAGCAGGCGCTCAAAAGCAAGCTGCGAGACTTGATCGACGAAGCGCGTCCTGGCGGCGAGGTGCCGCAAGCGCTGATCGGCGAGCTCGATACGGTCTTCGAGCAGGCGCAGATCGACTGGAAAACCATGTTTAAACGGTTTTTGACAGGACGGGGGCGCATGCAATCACGCGCCACCTACAAACGTGAATCCCGTCGTTATGACAGTTATCCCGGCACCAAACGAAGCGTGGGGCTGTGTGTTCTGATCGCGCTGGACGAAAGCGGATCCATTTCCAATGACCAGCTGCAAACCTTTTTTAACGAGCTTATGGCGGTAAACCGAATTACCAACGCGCAGATTCTTGTAACCGAATTTGATACAGAATGCACCAATCCGATGCCGGCCGCAGAGTATCGGCACGTGAAAAAACGCGAGAAAAGCGGCGGCACAGATTTTCGGCCGGTTTTTGCGCTTGCCGACAGCTTAAAGGTTCCCTTGGTTGTCATTTTCACAGACGGCGATGGCCCCGCGCCCGAGCATGCAAACCAAAAAGTGCTTTGGGTGCTCACCAAAGGCGCAAATCGGCCATCCACATTTGGCTACAGCGTCGCGTTTGAGTAGCAAGGAACACACGCATCATATACGGAAAGCTGGTGTGAAAATGGTACTTGAATATTATCTGACAGGCGGAAAGCTTCGAATCGGCAAAAAGGAAGCGGCTTTGGAGCTGCTGCGAAAAGACAGTGTGCTGCGTCAGCTGCTGGGATACACAGCAGGCGAGCTAAAATCGTTTGCTTCTGAGTCAACAAAAAAAGACAAGACCGAGGACACCGTCACCTTCGATTTTACCGGAATTTCCGAACGAAAAATCAGCGACGATCCCACTCCGATGCTTAACGAGCTTAAAATCCGCTACGGCAATGCGGTGGGCGGGAAGCTCTATTTTCGTATGGTCTACACGACGTTTATGCACGTATTTTACAATCAAGCCGATTTGGACGCCGACGAAATAACCTTGAGCGCTGCTGATTGAACCTCACCAATGTATATATAAACATTTCGGAACTAGACCATAACCCCACGGCGAACATATAAGCGTAAATCAAACATACTTTGACGGTCATCAGGAATATAAGCCGCGTTGTTGTCTATGAAACTACATGACAAATACAGTTGTTTATCTTTAGAATATATTATATAATCTTGTCAGAATTTTCACCATCGTCATAAAAAGTACATATTATAACGGCTCATACGGTATGTGATCTCTGGTTGGCATTTTAGGGATAACATTCAAGAAGGAAGAATATACATAAAGCGAGTCTTCGATAACCAAGGCAATCACTAATATTGGAGGTACTTATGTACTGTACAAAATGCGGCTATCAAAACAATAAGGATGTACAATTTTGCATAAAATGCGGACAGCCAAAGCAGACGAACGTAACGCCAGACGCACATAAATTATATAAACCGTCAAAGCCAAAAAGAGCTCTGGCAATTATCATTTCAATCACAGCTGTTGTGTTGGCTGCCGTCATACTGATTTTGATACTATCGGCAAACCCTGTTGTCGGCAGATGGTATGCGCAAAGCGGTACGGAATTAATCATGCTGAAAAACGGAAAAGGGATGACGGTGCTGGACGATGTCGGTGAGGCACACAGAGTCCATTTTATGTATGCGATCGAATATCAGGAACCAGGCTATATTGAAGGCGAAATCTATGAAAAAGAGAGCGGCATCAGCACATGGTTCTATTTGTACGATGGCGTGCTTGAAATGAACGGCGAATGCTTCTATCGCCAAAAACCTTCATGAGGGAAGTGCTGATTATCGCAGAATCAATTAAGGTTCCTTATGTTAATCATGAGCAATCGGAATAGAGCTTTTGTTATTTTTTGTACAAGCTCTTTAGCACATTAAGGACGGTGGCGTTATGGATCACATTCAGACTCATCTTGAACTCATTGAGCGCATCAAAAGCAACATTGGCAAGGTTATCGTGGGCAAGGAAAGCATCATCGATATGGTATTGGCCGCCCTTATCTGCGGCGGACATGTTCTTATTGAGGATGTGCCGGGGCTTGGCAAAACCACGCTTGTGTCTGCGCTGGCGCGGTCACTAAACTGCTCCTTTCGGCGCATCCAGTTTACACCCGATGTGCTGCCGTCAGATGTGACCGGCTACACGACCTTCAATATCAAAACGGGTGAAAGAGACGTCATATTCGGCGGCGTCATGGCGCAGGTTGTGCTTGCCGATGAAATCAATCGCACAAGCCCCAAAACACAGTCCAGTCTGCTCGAGGTTATGCAGGAAGCGCAGGTCACAATTGACGGCGACAGCTATCCTGCTCCTCAGCCGTTTATCGTGCTGGCGACGCAAAATCCCATTGAGCATGTGGGCACTTATCCACTGCCTGAAGCACAGCTGGACCGATTTTTGTTTAAAATCGCGCTCGGCTATCCCAATAGAGACGAAGAGCTGGATATACTGGTGCACAACAAAGGACAAAAGCCGCTTGATGATATCCGGCCGGTCGCAACCGCCGAAGATATCCTGCAGCTGCGGGCGTGCCACGCAGAGGTGATATGCGCACAGCCTGTGATGGATTACATTGTCTCCATTGCCGAAGCCACGCGCTCGAGCAGCCGAATCACGCTCGGCGTCAGCCCGCGAGGCTCGATCGCGCTCATGAACGCCGCCATGGCGCGCGCCATGCTGCAAGGCAGGAATTACACGCTGCCCGATGATGTGCAGTTTATGGCGTTGCCTGTACTGGCTCACCGGATTGTGCTCAGTCTGGAAGCTGCGCAGGAAAACGATACGCCCGAGGATCTGATTCAGATGATCCTGCAATCCATCAAAGTGCCCGGCGTATCATGAAAGCGCAAAGATGGGTCTACTACACCGTCATGGCCGCCTGCCTGATTGGCGGCATGTATACCGGCCTTCGGATTTATTACATTGTTTTTTTCACGCAGCTGCTTGTTGTGATGGCCATGATCGCGATCAATTTGTGGACATTTTTCTCTTTCTCATACAAGCAGGAGTTGTCCGACAAAGTTTGCGTCAAGGGCAATGAAACGTTGCTGCATCTGGAAATTGTCAACGAGCGGCCGGTTCCGCTATCGCTTATCGAAGTGCATGTCAGGGTTGTGTCTCTGCACGAAGATTTGAACCTTACATTCAGTCTTGCGCCTTTTTTGGGGCAAACCTTTCAAATACCCGTTCACGCACCGTACAGAGGACGCTACAGCGTCGGTATGACAAAGATGAAGATCACCGATATTTTCGGCCTTATCACAATTTCGTTCGATATGAGGCGGCTGTCTTATTACCGCATGGCAGAGCTTATTGTGCTGCCCAAAGCACAGATGCCAAGCTCAGTATCGGGAGATATTGCGGATACAAAGCTTTTCAGCGCCGCGTACTTAAGGCACGCCGAGCAAGGGGACAGCGTATCGGGCGCGCGGCTTTATCATGACGGCGATGCACTGTCGCGCATCAATTGGAAAAAGTCCGCGCAGCTTGGTAAGCTGTTTGTCAAGCAGTACGAGTATCCGGAGCGCGAGCATATCATGCTGCTTATAGACACGGGGCTATATGGGCTTACCGGTGAGGAGGCGCTCGTTTACGCGGATACCGTCTGCGAAAGTGCCGCCTGCATCGCGCTTTACAGTCTCTCGAAAAACCGCGCGGTCAGCGTGAAAAACAGCACCGGCTTGGTCTCTTCAATCAAATGCGAATCCATGTCCGGCTTCGATGAGCTTCGCAGGCATCTTGCCATTCTCCCGTTTGACCAGCACAGCCACCTTGCGGATACCATACAAAAGTCTTTTGCCGAGGCTGCCAAAGCGCAGTCGCTGTTTATATTGACCCATGAGCTCACACCGCAGCTCGCCGGGATTCTGGACCGCACGTTTGCGGCGCGCACATCGGTCACAGTGGTGCTGGTGGGTGGACGAAGCAGCTTTGGGCGCATTCATACGCTGAGTGTGCCGCCCGGCTGCGATGCCGCGGCAAGTCTCAGTGGTCTGTTTTAGTGAGGAATAGCGATGAAATTTTTTAATTCAAGCTTCGCGGATATCTTTGCAGATGTGTTTTGCAGCTTGCTGCTCGGCACTGCCGCTTGCATCGTATTATTCCCTGCTCTTAACATGAGTGTGGGCTATGGCGAATGTCTGCTTCTCATGCTGGTCAATCTCACTCTTATCGTGTTGTTCACGCGCAAGTGGTGGATACTGCCATCGTTTTTGGGTGCTGCGGCGCTGCTGACCGTGGCCGTTTCATCGCTGCTTGGCGCAAATGAAGACGTTCTTTCATATATTGCCGGATTTTTCCGCTGGTGCGCCGCATCGTACCCGGACACCGTGCCGTATTCGCACAACGGTAGTATGATTATTGTTCGTCTCGTGTATGTGCTGCCCGTTGCCGGACTCGCGTTTATCTACTTTCGCAAACTGTTCTTTTTCCCGCTTCTTCCGCCTGTGGCGTTTGTGATTCTCCTATGGAATGTTCTTAACAAATCGGATGCTTTGTGGCCTGCGCTTATCATGCTGCTTTTTGTGGTTTTTGTGGCATTAGCCAAGATGCGCGGAAACAAAATCAGCAGGGATGACAGCCATATATCCAGCGCCATGCTCTCGGTGTCTGCGATCATACTCATGCCGGTTCTGCTTTTGCTTGCTTTTGCTTTTGCGCCTGAAAAGGACGGAGACTGGCTGTGCAAGCCGCTTGTCAATGCTGTGCAGGATTTTGGCGATTGCTTGGGAAACGGGCAAGGCCAGTCGCCCACGGACGGCTCGTTCAATATGGGGCTGACTGGTTTTTCGCCGCTGGAAAGCAGGCTGGGCGGAGATGTGATGGTGGATAATGAAACGGTGCTAAAAGTCAGTACCGAAACGCCTGTGAGATTAACCGGCGTTGTTTACGACACGTATGACGGAGCGAGGTGGTATGATTCATTCTCCCGACAGCGGCTTCGCTTTACAGGCTTTTTGTGGCAAAATAAACGGTACGAGGTGTTTGACCTAAACAAGCCAAACGGAGATAGCCGTATAAAAGAGCTTTATGAAAGCATGATCAAACCTGTGGCGCTCAGCATAACCGGCTCTTTGCAGGGGCGCACGATATTTGCGGCGGGACATGTTCAGTCGATAAAAAGTGAAAAGCCGGATACGTCGGATATCTATTTCAACAATCAGTCTGAGCTGTTTACATTAAAGCCGCTTCGGTCTTTCCAATACACGCTGAACACCGCTGTTTTCGACAGAGACGCGGACGGTTTTGATGAGAATATGCTTGAATTGGAAAAGCTGACCGCTCAAAGCCCCGATCCGTCTTGGGACGGCATCAAAGCTGAATATTTACAGTTGCCTGAGTCGCTTCCGGAATCGGTAAGTGAAGCGGCGCAGCAGATAACCGATGGTTGTGAAACGCCGTATGAAAAAGTGCTGGCGATTGAGAACTGGCTGTCTGATAACTGTGTGTACACGCTGACACCGGGCGACCCGCCCCAAGGTGAGGATTTTGTCGCCGCCTTCCTGCAAAAGAAGGAAGGCTACTGTGTATACTTTGCAAGCGCAATGACGGTGCTGTCGCGCTGCGCCGATTTGCCTGCGCGTTACGTGGTCGGTTTCGGGCTAAAAAAGAACCCGCTGACGAACGCGAGCGATTCTTATCTTGCCACCAATGCCACGGCACATGCATGGACTGAGGTCTATTTTCAAGGCATCGGCTGGGTCACCTTTGACCCGGCAGGCTGGAACTTTGCCGAAAACGCTGTGGTGAATGAGCATCATGCAAATACGGGTACAAGTACACAACCCGTATATACGCCGCTTCCCTCAACGGATATCAATTTGGATGCAATGCCGACACGGACAGGCGACATGTCTCGCGCGTTAAAAACGCTGCTCATTGTGCTGCTGTGCATCGCAGCTGCGCTTGTGCTCTTCATTATAATACGCTTTACCATGCTGCTCAGGGGCTCTCATGGCTATTACTTAAGACTATGCCGCAAATATGCGCGTGTGGACGACAGATTAAGCGCCTGTTACGCCAAGGTTGTGCGGCAGAGCGCGTGTCTCGGCGTTGGTCAACGTCCGTCAGATACCATCGGGAGCTGGG
>JAEWQS010000088.1 GCA_023399095.1 Bacillota bacterium | reverse complement strand
GGGTCAATCTGGCGCCAGAACACTTCGATAAGCTGCTCAAAAGATAAGATGTCAGTGTCGTATGTGACCTCTACCGCCTCAAAGTGACCCGTTCCGCCCGCGCAAACCTGCTCGTAAGTGGGGTTCTCGGTCTGCCCGCCCGTGTAGCCGGGCAGCACACCGATCACACCTAGGATTTTTGCGTACGGCGGCTCCATGCACCAGAAGCACCCGCCTGCAAACATCGCAGTTTTAATCATACGCTTTCCTTTCCGCCCGCTGTTTTCTCACGGTACGCAGCACCCTCATGAATGCCGTAGGTATGGGCTTTACCTCTATTGATTCCCAGCTAATCCATTCCCATTCGGAAGAACTTAACTGAATATCACTCTTGTTTTTGAGGTCATAATGCACAATGTCCATTTCCCATCGCTGATGCGTGAACACATGCACCGCATGGCCAGACACCTTGCCGTCCGTCAAAGTGATACCGTACTTTTTCCCAAACAGCGCTTCGGGCGTTTCACCTTGCTGCTTCTCGACCACAGGCAGTCCCCAGAGCTTGGCCAGCAGTGTGTCACCGCTGCGGTAATGCAGCAGCACCGAATCCGCTGTCTCAATAAGCGCCGCCCAAATTTCAATGGTGCGCGGCGCGGTACGCGGCTTCCTCACGGGCAGCTCATCCACGATGCCTTCTTTTAGCGCAGCACAGTCCGCCTGCCATGGGCAGCTTGCACAATCAGGCGAAGACGGGCGGCAGATCAGTGCGCCCAGTTCCATGAGCGCCTGCGTAAAATCACCCGCGCTTTCCTGCGTCATCATGGTGCGCAGCCGTGTTTCCACCTCTTTGCGCGCCGCGGGGCGTGTGATGTCCTCCCGAAGCGCAAACGCGCGCGATATCACGCGCAGGACGTTTCCGTCCACTGCCGGATACGGCTGACCATATGCGATGCTCAACACCGCGCCAGCCATATAAGGCCCCACCCCAGGGAGCGACAGCCAGCCTTCATGCGTTTCCGGAAAAACGCTGCCGAATTCGCCGGCCACTTGCTTGGCAATGCGATGCAAATTGCGTGCACGCGTATAGTACCCAAGACCCTTCCAGCAGGCAAGCACCTCCTGCTCATCTGCCGCCGCCAGCGTCTGCACGTCAGGGAAGCGATTCATAAACGGCTCATAATAGCGCAGCACCGTTTCCACGGTGGTCTGCTGCAGCATCATTTCTGACACGAGCACCGCATAAGCGCCGCTGCGACGCCGCCAAGGCAGATCGCGTTTATTTTCGTTGTACCAGCGGAGCAGCTTATCCCTCATGCGTCCTCTTCCCCATCACGAAAGATCAAAATGTCGTACAGTTCAGTGAGCTTCGTGATCGTATAGGTGCTTCGGATACCCGAATCGTTTTCCTGCGCACGTTTGTTGACCCAGCATGTGTCGATGCCCGATGTGATACCGCCTTTGATATCGGTATTCAGCGAGTCCCCGATAATCAGCGCATCACGCACATCAAAGCCGTTTATATGGTTTTTAACGTGGTCGAAGAACTCCTTAGCGGGCTTTTGGTATCCGATGCTTTGGGAATTGAATATATCCTCAAACAAATCGTACAGACCTGCGAGTTTAAGCCTTCTATGCTGCGTCTCTTTCACGCCGTTGGTGACAACAAACAGCCTGTGTGTTTGTGCAAGCCGCTGACAGACTTCCAAAGCGTCTTCTATGATGTGATAACCGCCGCCCAGAAGATTCTGATAATGCTTCTCCCACGTCTCGCCGTCCACCGCTATGCCAAACTCCGCCATGGTTTTGGCGAATCTCGAATTTAGCATATCGTCCATCGTCACCTTGCCGTGCTCATAATCGTCCCACAACTGCTTGTTAATTCTGTGATACGTATGCAGCAGCTTATCGGTGAGCGGATATCCAAAAAAGGCAAAAACTTTAGGAAGCGCTTCCTTTTCGTTTGCCCCAAAATCAAGCAATGTATCATCCACATCAAACAGCAAGTATTTATATACTCTTTTCGTCACAATCGTACTAGCCCCTTATTCGTAATGGTAATTAACTAGATAAAGTATATCATTTTCTTGTACGACATGCCATAGTGATGATCAATTGCAAAAAAATCAATCTGAGGTGCTTAAAAAAAGAATGGGGAGCAATTTGCTCCCCGTTAACCTGAATGTCATCAGGCATCATTCAATCACGTCCACCGCGAGCGGATACTTGCTCATCCATTCGCAGCCGTCTTTCTTTATCAGAATCGGGTTTTCGTAGCGGAAGCCGATGTCTTCATCCGGACAGGCATACTGCATGGCGCATATCAGCACCTCTCCCTCTTGATAAACATGGTTCGGATCGGTCCAATATGCAAAAGGACCCTCATGCCCGCCGATGCGCCATTCGTCACCCAGCAAACCGATACCGTGTTCAAAACCCGGCACCATGAAATCGGCAAAGCCGCGTTCTTCCGCAAACGCCATCATCTCTTCAGCCAGCGACGAGGGCGAAATGCCCGCGCGATAGGTCTTCAAGGTCAGTTCGACGATATCCGTGAAGTTCTTTGCGTGCCAAAGCTGACGGTCTGATGCGGGCGCGATCAAGTAATTGTGGCTGTGATCGCCGCAGGCCAACTTGAAAAGGGCATGAATATCCACCATAAGCGGCTCTCCCGCTTTAATCTCTTTTGTGGTCGCCGGAGTGCACGCGCCGCCCGCAAGACCTGTGCGATATCCACAGGCAATTTCGTTGCCGCCCGTGAAAGACCATTCCCACACACTGCCCGCCTTGCGCATTGCAAGCGCGGCGATACCCGCGATCTCTGTCTCGGTCACGCCTTTCCATCCGCCCCCCTTAATGGCGTCGTACACAGCTTTATGGCCGATATCGACAATGCGGCTTGCCTCCCGGAAACGGTTAATGGTGCCTTCGTCCTTGATGATTGAGAGCTTATCGATAATATGGTGAGCATTGACGAGCTTGCATTTGGGCAGTGCATTTGCGAAAGCATTGTATTCATACCATGTGAGATTTCCCTCAGGCAGATAGTTAGACATGCCTGCTTCTACGCCCACAACGCCGCCATCAGGAATGATATCTTCAATCATGTAAGATATCTGTGATATCTGATCCTGACCGCCCATGGGCGCGAATCCTAAAACGTGATCTTCGTCTAGCCATGATTCGTCCGCCGCGCGCGCCGCGTCAATCACGAACGTAAATGCGGTGGGCAAGCCCTCGGCGGGAATCACGATAAAGCTGCGCCATGGGAAAAACGCATCTGTCGTCCAACTCATGGTGCGCAGACGCGAGCCTAAGTAAACATCGATTCCCTCTTTGGCCATATCAGCCTGAATGGCCTTTATTCTTGCGGGATAATCAATAAAATACGGATCTTTCTTCATGTCCATGATATCGCCCCTCCTCATTCAAACTCTGTCGGAATCGTCGAAATGATCTTGTTTATACGGTCGCAAAGAGACGCCAGCTTAAGCGCCTTGACCATGTTGCCGCGCAGCTTCAGCTTGCCACCCATCAGCGCTTTCTGAGAACCAAGTTCTGCCCTGGATATTTTTGCGAAGGTTTCATAATCGCCAGAAATGGTGAACTCAGCCTTGGGGCCTGTGCCTTCGCCGACTTCGACACGGTCTACTTTGCCTTCAACAAACCCGACAAAAAAATACTTATTGGCCGAATCGCCGGGACAACTGGTATAAAGGCTGTTCATGGATGAGGTCAGATTGTTCATTTTCTCGGGCGTTAAGCCTTCCCGTAGTCGTTTTTCGACCTCCGCGCCCCATTCCGGGGAAAGATACTTTACCATCACTCAAGACTCCTTTCATTAAATACTCATTTATGCCCCAAAAGCCTTGGGGAATTCTAAGAAGCCTGAAAAAACGTGACATTGCACGTTTTACTTTTTGAGTATACCGTGTGTGAGCAGTTCGAGCGCTTGAGACATATGATTTTCCATGAACCTGTCTTCACACTCAATATACGCACGAATAATAAAGCCCTTATACATGGAAAAAATGAGTTCAGATACCGCTTGGGTATCCATCTTTCGAAATTCGCCGTTTGTCTGCCCCTCATCAAGAATGCGGCCTATCATCGCCACCGACACCGCGTTGATCTCTTCATATGGGTCAGCTTCAGGGAACATCGGAAATATGGTGTGATCGTTTTTCAGCAAAGCACAAAACGCTTGATCCTCTGACAGATAAGCAAGCGCCGTCTCGCAGAGCACTCTGAATTTATCCGCAGCCGTACGCTCTTTTTGCACCGCAGCTTCCACCTTACCCTGCCACCGCTGCATGACAAAACGCACCACGTCTTCATATAGCGCACGTTTGCTCGTGGTGTAAGCATAAACGCTGCTGTTTCCCAGATTCAGCTCTCGCGCAATGTCCTCAAGTGTCGTCTTTTTATATCCATAGGCGGCGAAGCATTTGAGAGCGGACAAAAGTATGGTTTCATCGTCAATTCGTTTTCTCATGGCTTCTCCTTAATCGAATATATCGTTCGTTTATTCGATTATAATTCAATACATCATGCATGTCAATTAATGCCTCATATATTTTTTAACAAGTTCCCGCAGCTTAGAAAAAGCTATACACATTTAAGCCAATGTTTGATATACTTGGTAGGTAATTTATTATAAAAGCATTATCGCTTGATACTTTAATTGGAGGGAATTATTCATGGAAGAACAAAACTATCAGAATTATCAGCCCACACCGCAGGGTCCGGTAAACAGCCCGAGCAATGGCATGGCCATCGCAGCCATGGTCCTCGGCATATGCGCTGTTGTCTTTGTGTTCGTTTTCTGGGTCATCGGCATTATATTGGCAGTCGTTGGTTTGGTGCTTAGCATCATGGCAAGAAAACAGAACCCCTCGGGAATGGCAACCGCCGGCCTTGTGCTGAACATTGTCGCCCTTGCGATCTGTGCCGTGGTCATTCTGGCCTGCACAGCTTGTTTGGCCTCTGTCGCACCGTTCACAAGATTCTAAAGCAAAAGCATGTTGGGAAAGAGCTTGTTGCTCTTTCCCTGTTTTTTTGCCGAAAACCGACGCAATGAAAGGACCCAAAATGCTGCCAACGATTTCGATTTTTGGACTGACCATTCCCATGTACGGGCCCCTCATACTGATTGGCTGTACGCTGGGCATACTTGTCGCTGTTTATCTGCCTGTCAGGCGTGATATTAAGAAGCAGGATATCTTTTTTTGCGCCTTGTATGCGATGATCGGTGTGATCGTGGGAGCGAAGCTTTTGTATCTTGCGATATCGCTGCCCTCATTTATTGAGGCTCATGCGCAAACTGCTTGGACGCTCGACGATATCAATGTGCTGTTCACGCATGGCTTTGTGTTTTACGGCGGCCTTATCGGCGCGGTGCTCGGCGTCTTTATCTACTGCAAGCAATACCGTTTGCCGTTTTGGCACTTGGCAGACAGCCTGATCCCTTCTGTGCCGCTGATACACGCGATTGGCCGCATCGGATGCTTTTGTGCGGGCTGCTGTTATGGCCGCGCGATGGATCCGCCATGGGGCGTCTATTTCCGCGCAGATTCCGTTGCGCCTGTTCATGTTTCGCTGTTTCCCGTTCAGATTTTTGAATCCGCACTGAATTTCATACTGTTTATTGTGTTGTTTTGCTATTCGCGAAAGCCCCGTGCCGACAGGCAAATCTTAGGACTGTATGTGGCAAGCTATGGTGTGATCCGGTTCATACTCGAATTTTTCCGCGGTGACGGTGATCGGGGCATGCTTTTGATTTTTTCCACCTCGCAATGGATCAGCCTTGCCCTTGTTCCGTTGGGGTTATACTGGCTGCTCAAGGCCGCAAAAAAGCGCGATATCGATACCGCGCTTTGAAGTTGTCGATAAACCTACGGTTTTCCGCCAGTTTACCGGCTTTGCTTGTTCCTCGCAAACTCGAAACTGCGCATAGCTTCCCGGGGTCCCCAAAAGCAAGCTTTTGGGGTGGGCCCATGGTGTGGGCTGCGCGGGTACAACCCGCCTTGCCCACAAATTATTTAAAGACTTTTTTGACAGTCTGAAAGACGTTACTGCAACCGCGATTCAGGTAAACACTGATCTTTTTTAGTCCTTAGACACGCCCGGATCATCCCTCATTTTATCATACGGAAAATCATCGAGGCTTTTCAGCGTGTAGCCCATGTTCTCCCATTCTGTCAGCACGCGATCGAGCACTTTTGCGTTCGTGGCAGAGGTGGCGTGCAGCAGTACGACGGCGCCCGGATGTGTACGTGTCGTAATAATCTTTATCGCTTCCTCTTCGGACGGCTGGTTATCAACGTACCAGTCACAGTAAGCAAAGCTCCAGAATATCGTCTTGTATCCCAACTGCTCGGCATATTTTAAGCACTGACCGCTAAATCTGCCTTCAGGAGGTCGGAAGTACTTGGGCATCTGTTTACCAATCAACTCTTTGTACACATCTTCAAGATCTTCTATCTCGGCTTTAAACATGGATATATCGCTCATCGCCGCCATGTTCTTATGGTTCATGGAATGACTGCACACAAGGTGCCCCTCATCTACCATGCGGGTAATCAGCTCCGGTGCCGAAGTGATATAGTGGCCGACAACGAAAAACGCAGCCGGCGCGTTGTGTTTTTTCAGTGCGTCAAGTATCTGTGGCATATAGCCGTTTTCATACCCCGCATCGAATGTGAGGTATATCGACTTTTCATCAGGATCGCCCACCCAGTAAGCCTCGTAATTCTTTACAAAAGCGAATTCGGGCAGATCTTCGGGCTGAAGCTCGTCGCTGCGGGGCTTAAAATACCAGTTGTATTCACTCGTTTCACTATGCGCGGCCTGAAAAAAACAGACCTCAGAATTGAAGTTGAAGATTGCGGCAAGCGCAATAAGCACAACATCAAGACAGGCCACGGCAAAGACGATGAGGCTTTTGTGTTTTTTCATGCAACGCACCTCTTCTCATCATTCTATTCAAGGCTATGCGCCTAAGCTCTGCGATATTCGCCTCTCTTAGCTACATCAAAAGAGTAAGCCCGCGTTTTTCCAAAGGCTTACTCTTCTTTTTCCCTGCGGTTATGTTTTATTGGTATATAGTCACAAACCTAATTGAATACAGATCACACATGAGCAAATCGTCGGTTAAAATCGGCCTTATGACAATGTAGCTGGCCCCAACCTCCATGAGTATACCTGTTCTGTCCACAAGCGCACCCGATGTGCCAATCAAAAACTCAACACGCATGTTTTTTCCGATGAAGTTTTTTAAGAAACCGGCTGTATAGTATGGGCTCGCGACAGTTGTCGGTGTTTGCAATGCAAGAGAATCCGGGGTAGTTACGGGCAGCTGAGTCAAACCGCCTGTTTGGCCCGTAAGGCCACTCCCCATCCCCGGCCACATTGGCGCTGTCTGCTGCATACCGGGTATTCTCATATTCTGCCCTGCGGGCATATTTTGCATATTGGGCATTCTCATACCATCATGCATTCTTGGCATGTCGGTTCCGGACTCCATGGGCTTTGTTGTCAAATTGCGCGATGTGCTTTGAGTCCTGTTCTTCGGCATTGTATTTCTCGTCATATTTCGGTTATCCGGGTAGCTATATTGACTACTATTCATTATATTATCTCCTCCCTTCATAATTCTTTATGTCAGCGCATACAGACTGGTCGGTTGAAAAAAGCAGTGCTGCGCCACTCTGTTAAACTGCACACCAGTGCGGTTATACGGAAAATAGGACGGGCAGGCAGGCCGAAACGGGTTCATATACCAGAGCGTTTCCACAACGCCCGAATGAATTTGCCCCGCAAGCGCCCAGTCCGCAATATCATAGTGGATTTGGTCAGGTCTCATATTCCATACATTCTGCGGATTATACACACCCCCAACGGTATCCATGTAGCAGGTAAACTGGCCCGGCTGCGTCAGCACACGCCGAAGATCCCCCTGACCCGTTCTCAAGTATTCTCCATAAGCCACATGTACTCTGTTCATGATTGTTGAGGCAACGGCCTTCATGCCGTTTATACCTTCTCCTTCGGCCTCACATTTTAACATTCGCGCAAACAGCTCTCTCGCTGATAGTTCCATCGTATCACCATCTTTTTAATTGTTTTAAGGGCAGCCAGCATTCACATACAGTATAGTATATTGCTAGCAGTCAAAAAGTGATAAAGCTTTGTGAATAAAAAGTATATGTTAACGATAAGCGTTATAATTTCAGCGAACTTTGCCGGAAAGCTTTCCATATAATAAAGCAACCATAATTAATAGTTTAAGGAAGTGATCAAATTTGGACATACATGTTGTACAGCCAGGCGATTCGCTCTATAAAATCGCACAGCGATACGGCGTATCTGCGGATGAGATTTTCCGGGCCAACGAGCTTTCCGATATTCCCTTTCTCGTTGTCGGTCAGGCGCTTGTGATACCCACTCGGGAGATCTCGCATACCGTGGCGCCGGGAGAAACGCTCTTCTCGATCGCTAGGCGCTACGGCACCACAACAAGCAGCATTATTGCGCTCAACGGCATCACAAATCCCGATGCCCTGACACCCGGTACGGTGCTGCGCATACCTGTGAGAGAGAAGAACTATGGATTTATTGAGGTGAACGGTTATATTGAACCGTCTACCCCTGAAAAGGAGACACAGACGATACGCGAGGTGGGTGAATACTTAACGTACTTAAGCCCTTTCAGTTACCAGGTTCGCGCAGATGGCAGTATGGCTCCCATCAACGACGCGGCCATGCTTGCCACGGCAAGAAACTACCGCATCGCGCCGCTGCTCGTGCTTACCAACTTCGCAGAGGGTAATTTCAGCACTGAACTCGTGGATACGATACTCGAAAGCACCGCTATACAGGATACGTTAATCGCGAACATGATACAGACAATGCGCACCAAAGGCTACTATGGCGTCAATATCGACTTTGAAAGAATCTCACCCAAAAACCGTCAGAATTATAATAATTTCTTGCGTCGAGTGGTGGCCGCGCTGCGTCCTTTGGGCTACGTTGTCTCCACTGCACTTGCGCCAAAGTCATCTGAAGCTCTAACAGGCACATGGCACGGCGCGCATGATTACCGCGCTCACGGTGAGATCGTGGACTTTGTGATCATCATGACTTACGAATGGGGCTGGTCCGGCGGGCCGCCTTATGCCGTCGCGCCTGTCGATCTTGTCGAAGATGTGATCCGCTATGCGGTATCGGTAATACCAAGCCGCAAAATCATGATGGGTATGCCGCTTTACGGCTATGACTGGATGCTGCCCTTCATGCCGGGCGGCAAATGGGCAAAGCGCTTAAGCCCGCAGGAGGCGCTGGCGCTGGCTGCGAGAGAAGGCGCAAATATCCGTTTCGACGCGCAAACGCAGTCTCCCACGTTTAAATATTATGACGAGAACCGTATTGAACATGAAGTGTGGTTCGAAGATGCCAGAAGCATCCGTGCCAAGCTGCTGCTCGTCAACAAATATGACCTGCGCGGCGTAAGCTACTGGCTCTTGGGCCTTGAATTCCCGCAAAACTGGATCGTTCTTGACAGCATGTTCAGCATTGTCAAGGTTGTGCCGTAATTCATCCCCCCATAGAAAGGCGCTGAAAAGCCGTCAAGTTGGTGTCAGCGTCTTTTTTGTTGTTCATAGAAAGCCTTGCTTTCAAGTGGGACTGGAACTATGACAAAATGCTCGAATCGGTAAAGAAAATCGCATCCTTCGATTATAAATGGGTATGCCCTTCGCATGGCAGGCCGGTTTTGCGTAACGGGGAGCCGTTATTCATTCGCTAGCAAATCAGCAAACGCCAGCCAGCCTTTTCGGCCTCAATTTTAAGCTCCGGGTCGGGGTTTACCGCGATGGGAGTCCCGACAAGGTTCAATATGGATAAGTCCGATAGGCTGTCGGCATAGGCAACGCTTGCCCTCCAGTCTACCTCCTTTGCACCAAACGTATCACGAAGATGGCTCGCTTTGTCGTCGCCGCAGACGATATCAAGCGGCTGGTGTGCATCCACACGGCCGTCATTGTAATGGAGCGCCGTGGCGATCACGGTATCGAAGCCCAGCGAAGCGCCCACAAAGTCCATAAGCCGCTGATAACCGCCTGAGAGCAGCACCGTATGAAACCCTTCCGCCTTTGCTTTCTTCATTTCAGACAAGACATCGGTATTCAGCTGCGGCAGTATGAGATTTGCGCAGCGCTCAAAAAACGCATCCACATCCTTTTTGCTCATGCGGTTAAATATCGGCGTAAAGCGCTGCATGGCCTTACGGCGAATGTGCTCTCGCGACAGGCCGGTATAAAGCCCAAGCTTGTAACGCATATACATGCCGCCCACCGCCGCGGATATGGTAATAAGCTTTAACCGCGACATCTTTTGAATGCGCCATTGTTTGAGCAAGAACGGCAGCGTATCCTTGGGAAACAGCGTACCGTCAAAATCGAACACCGCAAGCTTCATAATATACCTCAACTCACATTATCTTTTCAAAATAAGACAGCGTCTCAATTCACATTCTTCATTGTCAATGCAATTCTCTTTTTGTTCGCATCAACGCTGAGCACCCGCACCTTAACGATATCACCCGTTTTCACCACGTCCATCGGATGCTTGACGAACCTGTCGGCAAGCTGCGATATGTGTACAAGGCCGTCCTGATGCACACCGATGTCCACAAATGCGCCAAAGTCGATCACGTTGCGCACCGTGCCCGTGAGCACCATTCCCTCTTTCAAATCTTCAAGATGCATCACGTCCGAGCGGAATACAGGCTGCTCAAACGCGTCTCGCGGATCACGGCCCGGTTTTTTAAGCTCTTCGAGTATATCCTTTAGCGTGGGCTCGCCGATGCCGATCGCAGACGCCAGCGCGGAAACGTTCCAATCGCTCATCTGCGTGCGCATCTGCTCCAAATCCTTTTCCTGCGTCAGACGCACGCCTTGTTTTTCGAGCAAACGTTTCACCGCGGCGTAAGATTCGGGATGTATCGCGGTGTTGTCGAGTATATTCTTGGCGCCGGGTATGCGCATAAAACCCGCACACTGTTCAAACGCCTTTCCGCCCAGTCCTCGCACCTTTTTGATCTGAGCGCGGCTCTGAAACTGCCCCTGCGTTTCACGCATTTCGACGATGTTTTTGGCCACGGCGGATGAAATGCCCGATATATATTTGAGCAGCGACGGCGATGCCGTATTGAGATCGACGCCGACCGCATTCACACAGTCTTCCACCACGCCGCCCAGCATTTCCTCAAGCCTTTTCTGGTTGACATCGTGCTGATACTGACCCACACCGATGGCCTTGGGATCGATCTTCACAAGCTCTGCGAGCGGGTCCTGCAGCCGCCGCGCGATGGACACCGCGCTGCGCAGCGCCACATCAAATTCGGGGAACTCTTCAGTTCCCAGCTTCGACGCCGAATACACCGATGCACCCGCTTCGCTCACAACGAGGTAATAGACCTGCCTTGGCAGCGTCTTGATGAGCTCGGCCACAACGGCTTCGGTCTCCTTGGAAGCTGTGCCGTTGCCTATCGCGATAATATCCACGTTGTGCTTTTCAATCAGTCTTTTCAAATATTCCTTGGCTTTTGCGGTGTCATGATGCTCCAGCGTCATGTACACCACACCGGTTTCCAGCACCTTACCCGTCGGGTCTACCACAGATACCTTGTTGCCCGTCCGAAACCCGGGGTCTAAGCTGAGCACTGTTTTACCGTGCACAGGCGCGACAAGCAGCAAATTCTTTAAATTTTCGCCGAACACCTTTATTGCTTGTTCCTCGGCGGCTTCGGTGAACTCATTTCTTATTTCTCGCTCTATGGACGGAAAAATCAGCCGCTTATACGCGTCCTCAATCGTCGCCTGCAAATACACGCTTTGCCAGCGCGGCTTGAATACGTTTCTGTGCATCAGCGCCACCGCTTCTTCTTCCTCGGCCTCAATCTTAACGTTTAATACCTTTTCCTTTTCGCCGCGATTCAATGCAAGCACGCGGTGCGGCACGAGTTTCGCCACCGGCTCAGAAAAGTCGTAATACATATCATAGACGGTGCTTTCCTTCACCGCCGCTTTGGAGATGACCATGCCGCTGCGCCGCAGCCAGGCGCGCAGCTTGCCGCGCAGGTCGGCGTCGTCCGAAATCATCTCGGCGATGATATCCTTCGCCCCTGCCACTGCGGCCTCGGTGCTCTCCACTTCCTTTTCCGCGTTAATATAATCGTTGGCTAGTTGATCGATGTCTTCATCGCTCGTCTGCTGCTGCCAAATTAGCTCGGCCAGCGGCTCCAACCCCTTTTCTTTGGCAATCGTCGCGCGCGTGCGCCGCTTGGGACGGAACGGACGGTAAATATCATCAACCTCAGTGACGCCCTGCGCAGCCTCGATTTTGGCTTTCAGTTCATCCGTCAATTTGCCCTGCTCATCGATCAGACGGATTACTTCTTCCTTGCGCTCTGCGAGCTTACGCAGGTAAGTGAGCCTGTCGGCCAGATCCCGCAGCGTTTCGTCTGTGAGAGACTCCGTCACTTCTTTTCTGTAACGCGCGATAAACGGCACGGTATTTCCCTGATCGAGTAAAGATATGGCGCTTTGCGCCTGCGATTCCTTGATTTGAAGTTCCTTGGAAATTTGACTTACGATATTGGTCATGCGTACTCCTTATTGGCTTTTGTGTTGATAGGCAGCACAAAAAGCCGCCGCTATTATTCTATTTGGAACATTCGCCAGAAATGGCGATTGCTACACGGATTATAGCATTTGAGCGGTAAAACTTTCAAGAACACAAAAAAATATTGACCCACGGAGAACAGACGGGTACACCATAGACACTCGGCGCAGACCTGCTTTCAAAAAAATATTCAGTCAACCGCTGCAGCGAGCAAGCCACTTAGTGTCACCACGCTAATCTCATCACCATACCCATCGATATAGGCCGCGATACTTTTGAGCATCTCTTCGTCTACTTGCATCTTTGTGTCGTTCGTCACCGGTTCAATTTTATGAAACAATAAGACGAGTGTGCTTTCGTTCACCGCTGCTTTATCTATTTCACTTTTTATATTCTCAAGCTTGGATGTACTTAACACATTAAATATGTGCGTGTCTTCCAGCATGCCATTATCTGATGTCACCCAGAGAGTTGCAAGGCTTCTGCCAGCAACCAGCCCCTGTTCATTCATAATCTGCAGCGTTAAATCGTTATAAGCACCGCCGGGAAACACCACGATATCCGAACCTCTCACAAAGCCTTTGTCTTTAAGCCATGTGCGCCCTCTCAGCATCTGCTCTGATTGCTCCCGTTCGTCAAGTTCAGAAAGATTGAAGTGATTATAGGTATGATTCACCATATCCCAGCCGTCGTTATAAAGCGTGGCTAGTTCACTGTAATCCATATATTCGGCAAGCCCTACCGCCTCGGGTATAACGGCTATACACGCGGGAAAATCAAAGCGTTTAAGAACCTTATAGCCCGCAGAATATTGTGTTTTCCATCCGTCGTCCATCACAAACACGACCTTGCCTGTCCCCGGAGCGGGAGGATTCACATTATCGGCACAAGCTGTTAGTATCTGGGCATATGTGATCGTTTCCTCAGCCCAACCGACAGTATGACCGACAACGGAAGGAACAATGACCATCGCAACCGCGATGGAGACAATCATGACAATATAGAGCTTAATTAGCGGCTTTTCCATCGTCATACACTGCCTACAATAAAGTCTTTTTTACTTCGCTCCACCTTGTTCCAGTTCGTGCGGTTTCGACGACTCCAAAAATAAGCCAGCGTCCCGCCTATATACCATATAAGTGTCAGCCAACGATAAAACAACATGTCTAACCCTATCGCAAGCACTATCATCGGCCACGTGCCTCTCGGGTAGCTTTGATACCGTGCAGATATGACGACAGCGCTCAGTGAATATAGTATACCAAGCAGTACGCTGACAATTTGATACCGCACAAACGTCATTGCAGCATTAGAATTATTCAAGAAGAACCAAAGTGCAAGCGCGAAGGACAGAACTGTAAACAAGCAAGAGCATATCCCGACAAGCATCGCCTCCACGAAGAAATGAAAGCTCAAAGATTTCGTCAAACATGTTTTTAGCAGAAATCTTTTATGATAAACCGTGCAATCAATAAATCCTTTCTGCCAGCGGAAGCGCTGACGTATGAGGTCTCTCCAAGTCTCGGGGCATTGAGTATAGCAAAGTGCCTGCGGCAGATATAAGACTTTTTTGCGTGTTTTGTGAATCATGCGCTGTATACGCATCGTAATATCAATATCCTCGCCAAGTGTATGACGGTATCCTCCGAACTGCTCCAATAAATCTTTACGAAACGCGCCGAAAGCGCCTGAGATGATAGCGATGGCGTTTTGATGGGCAAGTGACAGCTTATAAACGTAGAAACCCTTTAAATATTCGAGCAGCTGCAATGCAATAATTGGTGTCATGCGCGTATGGCGATAGCGCCGTCCAAAGCAACTGTAGCCCTGCATGATATGAATCGCTCCGCCGACAGCCGCTACGTTTCTATCTGCAAACGCACAGCTTAACACGCTGAGTGCATTACGTTCAAGCAGACTGTCCGCGTCCAGTGTCACAATGATGCCGTTTTTCGCAAAAAGAATCCCAGCATTAAGTGCAGCACTTTTACCTCTGTTCTTTTGATCCAATACCCATATGTGCGAATACTTTCGGGAACGATATACACCTTTTAAGCCGCGGGGCTGTTTTGGCATTTTTTCGAGTTTAAGCGAGTTATTAAACGCCTTCATGGTCGCGTCACTTGAACCATCATTAATAAAAATAACTTCAAACTGACGATAATCTAATTGTAGCAAGCCTTTCACGGAGACCGGGACTGCATCTTGCTCGTTATAGCAGGGAATGAGTATGCTGATAGGTCGTTCAATGTACGCATCCGCATGCGGTGCCTGCCACTTTCGCGATCAGCAGCGCGTTAAACAGGTGAAAAAGCGGCAGCACGGTGCTTAATAATATAAGTATTTCAATTGCAATCATGATGCATCCGGGTGTATCCCCGATTTTGTGTAAACTCGAAAGAGCGTAAGAAAAAGCAGAATTTTTATTGGGCGGGTGAGCCGCACGACGGCTTACCCGTCTTGGGTGCATAATAGCGGAAACGGCCGGGCATGT
>JAEWQS010000043.1 GCA_023399095.1 Bacillota bacterium | reverse complement strand
ACACCTGAAGAACGGATTTGACCTTCTTATAAAAGACAGAAGGCTGCAAATATAAAGGGGCTGCCCGAGCGGGCAGCCCCTTGTGTGTGTAATAAGGCTTAAATCATTACTTTCCTTCAGCCATTCCCTTGTAGAACTCGTAGCGTTCTTTTGCTTCTTTTTCCGCTTCCAAGAAAAGGTCCTCGGCCACTTCGGGGAACATCTTCTGCAGCGATTTGTAACGGATCTCGCTGCGAATGAAGTCCTGATAGCTGCTGGAGGGTTCTTTGCTATCCAGCGTGAATGGATTTTTGCCCTGCTCTTTGAGCTCGGGGTTGAAGCGGTACAGATGCCAGTAGCCCGCTTCCACGGCCAGCTTCATCTCCGCCTGCGTCTTGCCCATGTTGATACCATGGTTGATGCAAGGTGCGTAAGCGATAACGAGCGACGGGCCGTCGTAGGCCTCGGCCTCCCGCAACGCTTTGATCAGTTGGCTGTGGTTGGCGCCCATGGCTGTCTGAGACACGTAGATGTAGCCGTAGGTCATGGCGATGGCACCAAGGTCTTTCTTTTTGGTACGCTTGCCCGCAGCCGCAAACTTGGCCACAGAGCCTGTGGGCGTCGCTTTGCTGGCCTGGCCGCCCGTGTTGGAGTAAACTTCCGTATCCAGCACGAGGATGTTGACGTCTTCACCCATCGCCAGCACGTGGTCGAGACCGCCGTAACCAATGTCATAAGCCCAGCCGTCGCCGCCGAATATCCAGATAGACTTCTTGGTGAACAGGTCTTCGTTACCAGAGATGATCTGCAGCAACGATTTTTCCCTGCCAGAAGCTTTCGCAATCGCGTCCGGGAGCAAGCCTTTCAGCTTTGCACCGTAAACCTTGGACTCGTCGCCCTTGTTGGCGTTTTCGAGCCAGCCGGACAGCGCATTTTTGATGTCGCCGCTGGTGACTTCCAGTGCTTCACGAACGGTATCCTTCAAGCTGGCGCGGCGCTGTACAATACCCAAGTTCATGCCGAAGCCGAACTCGGCGTTGTCTTCAAACAGCGAGTTTGCCCATGCCGGCCCATGGCCTTCCGCATTCTTTGTGTACGGGCAGGTCGGCGTGTTGCCGCCGTAAATGGACGAGCAGCCTGTGGCGTTCGCGATGATCATGCGGTCGCCGAATAGCTGTGTAATCAGCTTGATATACGGTGTTTCGCCGCAGCCCGCGCATGCGCCCGAGAATTCGAACAGCGGACGTGAGTACTGTGTTCCGATAACGTTGGTCTTGGGAACCGATACGCCCGGATCAGGCAGTTTGGTTGCGAATTCCCAGTTCGAGATTTCTGCCTCCTGAAGGTCGGCAAGCGGCTTCATAACAAGAGCTTTTTCCTTGGCCGGGCAGATGTCTGCGCAGTTTCCGCAGCCTGTGCAATCAAGCGGGGATATCTGCATTTTGTATTTAAGCCCTGCGACTTCTTTGCCGCGGGCATCTTTGGTGATGAATGTAGCCGGCGCGTCTTTGAGATCCTCTTCCTTGGCGAGGAACGGACGGATGACGGCGTGCGGGCAGACGAACGAGCACTGATTACACATGATGCAGTTCTCGGGAATCCACTGGGGCACGTTTACGGCGATACCGCGCTTTTCGAACTGCGTGGTGCCGGTCGGGAAGAAGCCGCGCGGATCAAACGCCGAAACGGGAAGTTGATCGCCCTTCTGCTCGATGATGGTCTGAAGCACCTTTGTAAAGAACTCACCGGCTTCTGCGGGCGCGGTGGCAATAGGTGCGCCTTCAGTCGTATCAGCCCATGAAGAAGGGTAGCTGATCTCAACAAGGCCTTCGGCGCCCATATCGATCGCGGTGTTGTTCATACTGACGATCTTGTCACCCTTTTTGCCGTAGGTTTTCTTGACGGCCATCTTCATATATTCGATCGCATCTTTTTCAGGAATTATATTGGCAACCTTGAAGAACGCGGCCTGCATGACGGTATTGATGCGTCCGCCCATACCGGCTCTCTCAGCGATGTCGATCGCGTCGATATTGTATAGTTTAATTTTCTTTTTAGCAATCGCGTTTTTGACCTGTGCGGGCAGCTCTCTTTCGAGATCCTCAAGCGTTGTCCACTGTGAGTTCAGCAGGAAGACGCCGCCTTCTTTCAAGTCGTCCAGCATGTCGTAACGTGTCACATAAGAGGGATTGTGGCATGCGACAAAATCCGCCAAGTCAATCAGATATGTCGATTGAATGGGGCTCTTGCCGAAACGCAGATGCGATACGGTCAGGCCGCCGGATTTTTTGGAGTCGTAGCTGAAGTAGCCCTGAGCGTACATGTCGGTATGGTCGCCGATAATCTTGATGGAGTTTTTGTTGGCGCCAACTGTACCATCGCTGCCAAGACCGTAGAACTTGCAGCGAACTGTGCCCTGTGGAGCAGCGTCGATCTTTTCACCTAATTCAAGGCTTAAGTTTGTGACGTCGTCGTTGATACCCACTGTGAAGTGGTTCTTCATTTCGCCCGCAAGGTTGTCGTAAACGGCTTTGACCATTGTGGGCGTGAATTCCTTGGATGAAAGGCCATAACGTCCACCGATGACCTTAATTCTCTTGTCGGCTTCGGCGAGAACCGTGATGACATCCTGATACAGCGGCTCGCCCGCAGCGCCGGGTTCTTTTGTTCTGTCGAGCACGCAGATCTTTTTGACGCTCGCCGGAAGCACAGAAAGGAAATGCTTTGCACTGAAAGGACGGTACAGGTGAACCTTGATCGCGCCTATTTTGGCACCGCGCGCATTTAAGTAGTTGATGGTTTCTTCAACTGCCTCAGCGCCGCTGCCCATCAACACAAGTATGTTCTCGGCATCGGGCGCACCGACGTAATCGAACAGACCGTATTTTCTGCCAAACGCTTTATAGAACTCGTCCATAACAGATTCAACGACAGCAGGCACTGCGTCATAATACTTGTTTGCGGCTTCTTTGTTTTGAAAGTAGATATCCGGGTTTTGCGCTGTTCCCTGCAGATGCGGATGCTCGGGGTTCATGGCACGCTTTCTAAAATCCGCAATGGCGTCTTTGTCCGCCAGTGAAGCGAGCGTTTCGTAGTCGAGGGAGTCAATTTTCTGCACTTCGTGGGATGTGCGGAAACCGTCGAAGAAGTGAACAAAGGGAACCTTGGCTTTGAGTGTGGCGAGATGCGCTACCGCGGCCATGTCCATCGCTTCTTGCACGCTGTTGGACGCCAGTATCGCAAAACCGGTCTGGCGGGTCGCCATCACGTCGGCATGGTCGCCGAAGATGGAGAGCGCGTGAGCGGCCAGGCTTCTCGCGGATACATGGAACACGCATGGAAGCAGCTCGCCCGCGATCTTATACATGTTCGGGATCATGAGCAGCAAACCCTGTGACGCCGTGAAGGTGGACGTAAACGCGCCTGTTACCAAGCTGCCGTGAACGGCACCGGCGGCACCTGCTTCGGACTGCATTTCAGCAACCCGCATCCTCTGACCGAAGATGTTACGTCTATCGTGAGCCGCCCATTCATCGCAGATTTCTGCCATGGTGGATGAGGGTGTGATGGGGTAGATCGCGCCGACGTCCGAAAACGCATATGCCACGTGGGCAGCGGCCGTGTTGCCATCAATCGTTTGTTTGTTAGCCATATTTATCCTCCTTAAATGATTGAAAATCATGTGTCAAACGTATAAATCCAAAAGGACCGGCAATGATGCCTTGAGAGTAGTCTGTTCACAATCTCAAATATTATATATTTTTTAGAAAGAATGGTCAACAAAATTGGGCCTGTTTGAGCCATAATTCACGAACTTTTCGTAAACTTATAACGATATATCTGTAAAACTTTTTTTCTGGAATTGTAATATTTTATAAATTATGAGAATGTATACTAAATTAAGGAATGAATAATTTGAAAGGAGAATGTTAAATGAAGAGGAGAAAGAAAAAACTGATAGTCACACTTATCATCATAGTTGCAGTGATTTTGATATTTTTTGCCCTCTATAGCATCATGAGTGCGCGAAACTACCAGCTTTTTGGCCGTCTTGTGAATCATATAGAAACAGACAAGCAAGTTGTTTATCTCACATTTGATGACGGGCCGACTAAGAATACTGAACGTATACTAAAGACGCTTCGTGATCTGGATGTGAAAGCAAGCTTTTTTCTCATTGGCAGCTGCATGGAAGATAACCCTCTTCTCACGCAGCAGATTCTTGATGCAGGGCATGACATCGGCAATCATTCATATACGCATCCAAGGCTGATCTTGCGCTCGCTTGCCTTTATAAAAGATGAAATTGACCAAACAAATGCATTGATAAAAAGCTTCGGCTACGACAAAGAAATATTTTTCCGGCCGCCCTACGGCAAGAAGCTTGTATTGCTGCCATGGTACTTAAACGAAATCGGACAGACCTCGGTAATGTGGACACTCGAGCCGGATTCTTATGAAGAAGCGAATAAGGATGCCGACTCAATGGCACAGTATGTCATCGACAACATATCAGACGGTGCGATTATTTTGCTGCATCCGATGAATGACGATACGGATAAGACGCTAGATGCCATTAATAAGATCGTCACGGAACTGAGGGACTTGGGGTACAGCTTTGAAACGCTCTCGGATGGATTAAAGCAATAACAAAAACGCGGTGCAGAAACATCAGCACCGCGCTCAAAGAAAGAGGCTATTGCGTGGGTTCTGTGGTCAGTTCGTGCTCGTAAGTAGAGGATTCCATGCTTTCCAGCGCCAGCCCCGCGCCGATAGCGACGGCATCCAGCGGCTGCTCCGCGCGGCGCACGGGCATGCCTGTTACCTTGGCGACCAGCCGGTTAAAGCCCTGAAGCAGGCTGCCGCCGCCTGTCAAAACAATACCCTCGTTGATGATATCCGCCGCTAGCTCGGGCGGCGTTTGCTCCAGCACCCCTTTGATCGCATCGACAATGCTAGAAACGGGCTCCGTGAGCGCTTCGCGGATGCTTTTGGAATCCACCGTGATGGACTTGGGCAGCCCCGAGGCGACATCGCGCCCACGCACCTCCATCGTTTGATCCTTGCCCTGATCCACTGCTGCGCCCAGCATGATTTTTATGTGCTCTGCTGTGCTCTCGCCGATAATCATTCCGTGCTCTTTTTTCACACTTTTTAAAATTGCGTCGTCCATATGGTTTCCGCCGGTGCGCAATGACTTTGCCGTGACGATGCCGCCCAGCGAGATGACCGCAACTTCGCTGGTGCCGCCGCCCACATCGACCACCATGCACCCTTTGGCCTGATGCACATTCAGCCCAGCACCGATTGCCGCGGCCATGGGTTCGTCGAGCAGATATACCTCGCGCGCGCCGCATGAGCGCGCCGCTTCTTCCACCGCCCGTTTCTCCACCTCTGTGATGCCGCAGGGGATGCAAATAACCAACCGCGGACTGCGCTTAACGAGCCCTTGAGGAACAGCCTTGCTGATAAAATATTTGAGCATGATCTCTGTCGTGTTATAGTCTGCGATCACACCGTCTTTAAGCGGCCGCACCGCCACAATACCGCCCGGGGTCCGGCCGATCATTTTCTTCGCTTCTTCGCCGACCGCAAGTATGTCTTTTCCGTTATTCTTCATCGCCACGACAGAGGGCTCTCTGAGTATGATGCCCTTGCCTTTCATATACACAAGCGTGTTCGCTGTACCAAGGTCAATCCCCAGGCAAGGCGCCATGAATGAAAACATTGAAAACCTCCACATTATGTTAATGTTATAATTCTGCCTATATAGACTGTTTTTATACATTTAATCTCAATGAAAGTGATATTTGGAGGGTTTTTTCTCATGGCCAATAACGGCAACTGAATGATTTGAAGGTTTTTTCCTTGTCAACAACGCTTAATGACGTTAAAATAGGTAAAGTACATACTTTCATTTCTTATTGACTGGTGTTGGGTGAAAACTTCATAAGGATGGTTGACAGGATGGAAAAACCGCGGCAACAGATGGAGGTTCACACACCACGTCGGCGCAGATATCGTTTTAATCCGAAAAAATTAGGGATGACGCTCATTTCGCTGGGCTGCCTTGCTGTACTCATTGCACTGATCGTGCAATTTATGGGCAGCGAGAAAACCTCCGCATACAATGGACTCGCGTCGCTTCCGACTGAAAGCACGCAAACGGTTGATCTTGGCGGCCTCAAGGATAAATGCATCGTGATTGACGCGGGGCACGGCGGGGCTGACCCGGGTGCAATTGGGCCTTCGGGCGTTCAGGAGGATGACCTCAATCTCAAGGTGGCAACATTTTTGCAGGACGCGTTGGAAAATCAGGGTGCTGAGGTGATCATGACGCGCAGTGATGAGAACGCGATCGCCGACACGAAGGATGCAGATATGGAGGAGCGCCGCCGCATTATTGAAGTCAGCGGCTCGGATATCGTCATCAGTATTCATATGAACAATTTCACGGAAGATCCGTCAGTCTCGGGACCGCTTGTTCTCTATATGACAGGCTCTGTGCAGGGCGAAAAGCTGGCGGACAGCATTATCGGCAGTATTGATAACGTGATCAGCACCGACGGAAAAACCCGCGCTGAGGGTGACCTTTTCATATTAAAAAGCGGCAATCAACCGTGCGTGCTCGTGGAATGCGGTTATTTGAGCAACGCCAGCGAGGAAGCAAGCCTGCAAAGAGAAGACTATCAAAAGAAAATCGCCGATGCGATATGCGAGGGCGCGGCGGCGTTTTTCGGCGGCTGAGATAGTCATGGTGCGCGAATAATGGTGATTTACAGTATATAATGTATAAATATAATTGTGATACTATGCGCTAAATGCTATCATGTAATGTGGTGGCATTTATAATTTTGGTTAAATGATCTTATTAGGGGGACTCTCAATGAAAAAGCGCAGCGTGCATATTATTATTTCAGTCGTTCTATCAACTATATTGGTTTTTAGCGGCGTAATGCCGGGGGCTGGAATAGAAACGGCAATGGCGGCTGGTTCTGTGCCAGATGAGGGAACGGGGACATCTTCTGATCCTTATATTGTCGATGAGGCCTCGGAGCTTTTATGGATGAGTGAGAATTACAGTACCATGAAAAGCAGCTATTTTCTCCAAACTGCGGATATCGACATGACGGGTGTGAATTTTACACCTATCGGAAACGGTGATGCGTCAGGCACCCTAGGCGATCAGTTTACAGGACAATATGACGGTCAAAATTTTGAAATTCAAAACCTAACGATTAACAGCGGATTATCCAATGTTGCCTTGTTTCAGTATAACGGCGGAACAGTAAAAAATGTAACGCTGACAAATGCAAACATTACCTCATCAAGTACATATACGTACGCCAGTGCGGCAGGTATCGCAGGGTATAGTTCAGGGGACTGCAAGATCCAAAATTGCGGCGTAAGTGGTACCATATCAATTACCGGAGCGGGTACCTATCCCTACTCATATACCGCTGGTATTGCCGGTACAGCATGGGGCACAATACAAAATTGCTTCAGCACGGCGTCTCTTTCCAATGTCAACAGCGGTGCAAGTATCGGCGGCATTGCGGCCTATACCGGCAACAGTTCTATTAATATTGCGCGGTGTTATTTCGCGGGAAGCATAAGCGGTGCCGCTACTAACAAGGGAGGTATAGTAGGGAACTATTATCAGGGTACCATTTCGAACAATGTTTTTCTTTCCACATCCGCAGCATACGGTCTTGCAAGCACTTCGAGCAACACCGGCTGCACTCCCGCAACTTCCTCGTCTATGAAAACGGCCGCTGCATATACTGCGTTGGTATGGGATTTAGAAAACATATGGAAGATAAACGAAGGCATCAATTATCCGACGTTTATCACCACGCCCGGGCAGCCCGCGAATGTTACAGCGGATACGGGGGACGGGCAGATAACCGTAAGCTGGGACGCTGCGGCAAAAGCATCCAGTTATAACGTTTATGTAGGAATATCCGCAGGCGTTTACGGAGCGCCGGTTTCTTCAACCGGGATCAGCAAAACGATTACCGGCCTTAATAATGGGACGAAATATTATATAGCTGTGAAAGCAGTGCATACAGCGGAGGAAGGGCCGTTATCTGCCGAGGTCACAGGCGTTCCGCATGTGCCCGTAAATGACTTATCGGCAACACCAGATACCGGGAAAGTAGATCTGACATTTTCGGCACCGATAGGGGCAGACACAGTGGAACTCCAGCAGTCGACGGATGGAGGGACAAGCTATTCTGCCGTTGCAGGAATTTCGTTGACAAGCGCCTCAACAAGCGCATCGGTAACGGGCCTTACGAATGGTACCACATATCAATTCCGGCTAAGGCTTGTCTATGGTTCTGAAGAGTATTATTCAAATGTTGTTACTCTCAACCCTGGTAATACGGAAAATAAACTCTCGGCGCTTACGGTAAGCGGATGTTCTTTGAATGAAGTATTTTCGTCTGAAACCTACGCATATACCTCTTCCGTAGGGTCCGGCGTAACCAGTATCACAGTAACCGCCACATTGCAAAGTTCGCTCTCGTCAATGGCGATCGATGGCATGCCGCAAACAAGCGGCGTTTCCAAAACGGTTGATTTGGGATACGGGGATAATGTCGCCACGATTGCAGTAACTGCAGAAAATGGCGTCGTACAAAACTATACAATTACAGTCATAAGGGCGCTGCCGGCTGGCACGGTTATACACGATGCGGATTACAGTTATGATACATGGGGTGGAGGCAGTGTGATATGGGCAGGCTATTATGATGGGCAGGAAAACGCCGCCCTGAAATTTGATCTTTCCAGCTATTCCGAGATATTAACGTCTGCAACCTTAAAGATATATGTATCTTCAGCAGATTCAACAGGTACGGAAGGCGCCTTTGACCTGTATGGTTCGGACGACGATGCATGGACTGGTGCTCTGCCTTCAAACTGGGACAGTACTCCCTTGTTTTCAAATGTAACCGGCACAAGCGAGGGATGGAAGACGTTTGACGTTACAGATTATGTAATTAATCACCTCCAAAACAAAAACGATATTGTATCGTTATATTTTGAAGGGAAAATAATTACGGGACAAAACGATATTGCTTTTTATTCGTCGACAAGCGAGACAAATAAGCCGTATCTTGTATTGGTATTCGTGAGCACGGACGCCAGGCTTTCTAACATCAAGATAAATGGCATAGATTTGACTGGCTTTTCACCAGATGTGTATACATACAGTTTTGAAGCACCCCACGGGACAAATCTTTCTACGCTTACTTTTTCATCGACGGTCAATGATTTCACTGCATCCCAAGGAAGCTGGACGTATGACGTGATAAATAAAAAATGGAGCATTATTGTTACGGCAGAGGATGGTTCAACAAAAACCTACGCTGTGAATGTGAGCACCATAAACACTGCACCAGTGGCCTCTGCTGTATCGATATCCGGCGCGGCCTCGTACGGACAAGAGCTCAACGGAAGCTATACCTACACCGACGCGGAAAGCGACACGGAAGGCACATCCACATTCAAATGGTATCGCGCAGACGACTCAAGCGGAAGCGGCGCGACAGAAATAAGCGGCGCAACGGGAACAACATATACGTTGACCGCGGATGATATTAGCAAATATATCGGCTTTGAAGTGACGCCGGTGGCGGCAACGGGGACAAGCCCCGGCACAGCGGTCAGCGCTTACACGGCGGCTGCGGTTCAAAAGGCGGATTGTGCCACAGCCACGGGCATCACGCCTGCGCTGTCAAGCAAAACGAACACCAGTGTCACGCTGGAATCTGTGTCGGGATATGAATATTTAAGAGTCGCGGACGACGCAGCTGCCACAGGCACGTGGCAGGTCAGCAATGTGTTCAGCGGGTTGACAGCCAACACGCCATATGACTTTTATCAACGAGTGAAGGAAACGGCGACACATAAAGCGTCGGGCATATCGGCAAAACTGGATGTGACCACATATGCCGTGCCCACCGATATGTCATTGTCAAACACATCGGTTATGGAGAACACGGCATCAGGGACGCCAATAGGCACGTTTACCACGACTGATGCAGACGCAGGAGATTCATTTACATATTCGCTGGTAGCGGGAACGGGAGACACGGATAACGCAAGCTTTACAATCGTTGGTGATGAACTGTGTTCAGAGTGGGTCTTTGACTACGAAACAAAGAACTCATACAGCATCCGCGTTAGGACGACAGACTCAGTGAGCGCATTTTATGAAGAAGCGTTTACCATTACGGTGACCGACGTTGATGACATCGCGCCCACATTAGTTACAAACACCGGCATAACGCTCAACGAAGGCGCGAAAGAAACCATCAATTCATCCGAGCTGCAAGCCAACGATCCGGACACAAATAATGTTACTCTGGCTTATAACGTGACCTTAGGCCCGTCTAACGGACATCTGGAAAACACGGATAACATAGGCGTTACGATTTCAAGTTTCACGCAAGCGCAGCTGAATGCCAATCAAATTGTCTATGTACATGACGGCAGCAACACCACATCAGACAGCTTTACATTTGATGTACAGGACGGTTCAGGCAACAATCTGACAGATCAGACCTTCAATATCACAATCAACCCAATAGATGATACCGCACCCACATTATCAACAAACACCGGCATAACGCTCGACGAAGGCGCCACGGAAACCATCAATTCAAGCGAGCTGCAAGCCAACGATCCGGACACGAACAATGATAGTCTGGTCTATGTCGTGACTTCGGGTTCGTCTAATGGACGGCTGGAACTAACGACCATCCCCGGCGTTGCAATTTCAAGCTTTACGCAGGCGCGGTTGAATGCAAATCAAGTTGTCTACGTGCATGACGATAGCAACACCACAACGGACAGCTTTACATTTGATGTACAGGACGGTTCAGGCAACAATCTGACAGGGCAGACTTTTAGTATTACAATCAACCCAATAGATGATACCGCACCGACAATAGTCACAAACAACGGCATAGTGCTCAATGAAGGCGCGAAAGAAACCATCGATTCAACCGAGCTGCAAGCCAACGATCCGGACACGAACAATGATAATCTGACTTATTCTGCAGCTTCAGGCCCGACTAATGGACAACTGGAGTTTACGACCCACCCCGGCATTCCGATATCAAGCTTTACGCAGGCACAGCTGAATGCAAATCAAGTTGTCTATGTGCACGACGGTAACAACTCCACGTTGGACAGCATGACGTTTGAAATACAGGACGGTTCAGGTAACAATCTGACAGGGCAGACTTTCAGTATCACGATTAACCCCGTCAACGATGATCCGACCATGACGGGGCTGCCTGCGGATATCACGGTGGCGGAGGACATAGCAAGCAACGTTAACCTGTCCGCGGCTACTTTTACAGATGCCGACTCGGCAGCGAATAACGTGACGTTAGCATTAACGGTGAGCCAAGGAACCCTTTGGTCATCATCGGGCGGCGGCGTCACAGTTTCGGGCTCAGGGACGTCCACATTGACCTTGAGCGGAACGGCTGCCAATATCGATACTTTCCTAAACACCGCATCCAATATACAATATACGGGATCGGCAAACTTAAACGGTAATGATGCTGCGACTCTTACGCTGACCGCCAACGACGGTGGAAAAACAGGCGCAGGAGGCGGTACGAACGTCACTCTGGGCAGCGTCAATATCGATATTACGTCGGTCAACGACGACCCCGCCATAACAGGGCTGCCCGCATCTATCACGGTGACAGAGGACATGGCAAGCAACGTTGATCTGTCGGCGGCCACCTTTTCGGATGTTGACTCGGGAGCAGATTCCATCACGTTAACTATGACTGTGAACGAAGGGACTCTTTCGGCCACATCGGAAGGCGGCGTCACAGTTTCGGGCTCGGGGAGTACTACATTATCATTGACCGGAACGGCTGCCAATATAGATACTTACTTAGACACTGCATCCAATATTAAGTATACAGGCACAGCAAATACAAACGGTAACGATGCTGCCACCCTGACGCTAACGGCTAACGACGGAGGAAACACAGGCACGGGCGGCGGTGAAAACATTGCATTGGGTACTGTCAACATAAGTATTACGTCGGTCAACGATGCGCCGACACTGACGGCAACAGGGACTGATCCCACCTTTACCGAAGATGGCTTTGCAGTGACTCTGTTTACCGGGGTCTCGGTTAGCACCGTGGAAGCAGGGCAGATGATAACAGGACTGACGCTGACTGTTTCCAATGTATTTGACGGCAGCAGTGAATGCTTAAACATCGATGGCACTGCGGTGGCGCTGACTAACGGTAACAGCGTCACGACAGCGATCAATGCCATCAATTGCACTGTAAGCGTAACGGGCACCACTGCGACTGTGACCCTTAACAGTGGAGGGCTTAGTATTGCCGCTGTACAGACTTTGGTGCACGGTATCGCATATCGAAACACCAGCGATGGTCTGGACGCGTCAAGTCGGGTCGTTACGATAACCTCACTGAAGGACAGCGGCGGCACGGCCAACGGCGGGGACGATACGGCTGCGCTCAGCATTGCTTCGACAGTGGCGGTCACAGCCGTTAACGACGCACCGGTGCTGACACCAGCTTCACCAACACTCACAGAGATTAACGCCGACCAGACCGACAATGCCGGGCAAACTGTGGCGTCAATTGTGGGAAATTCAATCAGCGACGTGGACGCGGGGGCGATGGAAGGCATCGCGATAGTTTCCACTACAAACGGAAACGGTACATGGCAGTACTCAATAGACGGCGGATTGAATTGGAGTGCTATAGGCGCGGTCGCTAATAACAATTCGTTGCTGCTGCACGATACCGATTATGTGAGATTTGTTCCTAACGGAACCGACCCAACGACAGCTTCAATGACATATCGTGCATGGGACAGAACATCAGGAGCTCAGGGCATGAAGGTTGATACAACCACGAACGGCGGAACGACTGCGTTCAGTACGGCGATAAATACTGCCAGCATCACAGTTATTCCGCTTCTGCCGACGGTAACAGGCGTTTCCCCCGCAAGCGGCACCTTGGCGGGCGGCACGAGCGTGATCATCACGGGAACAGATTTCACAGGCGCAACCGCGGTCAAATTCGGCAGCACAGACGCGGCTTCGTATACGGTTGATTCGCCCACGCAGATCACGGCATCGTCTCCGGCACACAGCGCCGGACCGGTGTACATCACGGTGACCACACCGGGCGGCACAAGCACGACAAGCGCGACGGATCAGTTTACATTTACCGATATGACCGCGCCAACTTTAAGCGCTGCCAGCGCAAGCGCGGTGACATTATCCGGCGCGACGCTTAATGTCGCGTCCGACGAAGCGGGAACATATTACTACCTTGTTTATGCGGCTGCGGACGCGGCTCCGAGCGAAGCCACGGTCAAAGCACAGGGTACGGCGATTACTAAAGGCACCGGAGCGGCCACGGCATCGGCCAATACAATGAGTGTGACCG
>JAEWQS010000041.1 GCA_023399095.1 Bacillota bacterium | reverse complement strand
GACAAACCCATAAACCTTGAGGACTATTCCATTTCAGAATCCGCACGCAATCAATATGTGTTTCCGGATATAAGCATCGGCTCCGGTGAACATCTGCTTGTCTACTGCTGTGAGGCGATTGAAGGCACAGATGCCGACCAATGCTGCACAGGCTTTAAGCTATCCAAAAGCGGCTCTAAGCTCACGCTGACGTCTCCTTTTGCCACCATACAGGAGCTGACCGTTCCCGAGCTGGAAACGGACATTTCGTACGGTATCAGTGAAGACGGCACATATATGTTCTTCCCATCCCCCACGCCCGGGCAGGCCAACGTGACGCAAGGCTTTGCCTCACTGGAGGAAATCAGTGCACAGCAAAACGACGTGCTCAAAATCAGCGAGGTTTTGCCGCAAAGCGTATCCGATTCCGATCCGTATTCTTGGATCGAGTTATATAATTCGGGCGATAAACCCATCGATCTTTCCAACTATTACGTGACTGAAAATCTCTCCGATCCCAAAAAGGCAAAGCTGCCGAAAATGGAGCTTGGCGCAGGCGAATACACGGTGCTTCGGTTCACCGGCCTTGAAGGGAAAGATGAGATTCCGTTTAAAATTAGTGATGGAGAAACCACTGTCGCTGTTCTCAACGTCTTTGGCATTGTGGTTGACAGAATCACTTGGGAGGAGGGTCTGCTTGCGGGAATATCGGCGGGACACGGCGAAAACGGCGATATTGTGTATTACACACAGCCGACGCCCGGTCAGACCAACAGCACGAATTATGCACAATCCGTCAGTATCGCGGACGGTGTTAGCGACATAACGATTAACGAAGTTCTTCTAAAAAACAGCTACTCAATCATCGACGAGGACGGTGAGCGCTCATCATGGGTTGAGCTGCACAACACATCGGGCAGTGCGGTTCATCTTAGCGATTATGCGCTTTCAGACGACAAAAACAAGCTCTTAAGATGGCGTCTGCCGGATACGGAGCTTGCACCGGACGCTTATCTGATTGTGTATCTGTCCGGCAAGGACAAAAGCGAAAACGAGCTGCACGCAAACTTTAAGCTTGGCAGCGACGAAACGCAGCTTTTCCTCACAAATCTTGTCTCCTGCACGGTGCAGACAGTGGATCTGCCCGCGGAAACAAAAGACAACATCGCCTTTGGGCTGTCTGCAGACGGCAGCTGGCTGTATTACCCGCAGCCCACACCGCTCGCACCCAACAGCACACATGGCTTCACAGAAATTGCCGCCACAGGCGGCAGTTCTTATCTTGTGATCAATGAAGTGTCCAGCGTGAGCAAGGCCAAGAGCGGCGATAGTGATTGGGTGGAGCTATACAACGGCACGCCTGACGACATGGATATTACAGGCTACTACCTTTCTGACTCGCGCAGCGATCTTACCAAATGGCCCGTGGGCAGCGCAAGCGTATCTGCGAACGGCTACAAGGTCGTCGAGGGCTATGAAAAGGAAGATGTATTGGGAACGCTTGGTATCTCATTATCCGGTGAAACGCTCTATCTCTCCAACGCGCAGGGGCTTGTGCTGGATCAGTTTGATACAGGTGTGCTGCGCCCCGGCGTGTCACGCGGACGCTTACCGGACGGAGAGACAAACACTGTGGCTTTTTTTAACACGCCCACGAAGGGCGAGCCAAACTCGGGCGACACCGTCAGCGGCTATTGTGCAGCGCCGCTTTTATCGACTATCGGCGGTTATAAGGAAGCACCCGTGACGCTTGAGATGAGCACCACCACGCCAAACGCATCGATCTACTACACGCTGGATGGCTCCACGCCTTCATCCGAATCCACACCATATACCAGCCCCATCACAATCAACGAAACGCAGACTGTCAGAGCCATCGCTGTCGCGGACGGCAAGCTCGCAAGTGAGGAGACGGTAGCCACTTACCTTTTTGGAGAAAAGCACTCGTTGCCCGTGGTTTGCCTGTCGATGACGGAAAGTGATTTACGCTGGGTTTTCGGCAGTCAGGTACGGCAAGACAAGCGCGAACGCGCAGGCTATGTGGAATACTACGAGGCGGACGGCACACTCGGCGTGAGGTTCCCCGCAGGCTTTCGCATCGCGGGCGCAGGAACAAGGACTCACGCCCAAAAATCTATCAATCTGTACCTGCGCGGCGGCTATGGCCAGAGCGAGGTGACCTACCCATTCTTTGAAGGATATAATATCAACGCATTTAGATCGCTGTCGCTCCGCAATATGGGACAGGATTATGCTAGCACGCGTTTAAGAGACGCCTATTTTCATATGGCCGTCAATGGCATGAATATTGATAACATGCAAACCAAGTTTGCCGTTGTCTATATTAACGGCGAATACTACGGCCTATATGAGTTCAAGGAGAACCAAAACGAGGATTACCTTGTATCTAAATACGGCATCGACCGCGATAAGATAGACATGGCGCGCAACGAATGGACATTCGTTGGAGATAAAAATATCAAACACGCACTCAATATGTCGAGAGGGAACATGGCGGACGCGGACCGGTTTGCGGAATACACCGAGATTGCTGATTCGGATTATTTCATGGATTACCTGATCGCTTCGACCTTTTTCTTAAGCGATGATTATTACAACCAGAAATATGCCCACACATCGGACAACGCGCTTCGGTGGCGTCCGCTGTTTTACGATCTTGATTTGGCGCTAAACAGCGGCATAACCGGCTTTAACCTCGGCAGCTTTTTCAACCCCTCAGGTCTTAACGTCGGCCAAATTAGAGAAGACGGTTCACAGACGTTTGTCGACACAGGGCTTTACTACGCGTTTAGAAAGAATCCGGAGTGGTGCGATGCGTTCATCAAGCGTTATGCGGAAGTGATGAACACAGTGCTCACCGAAGAAAAGCTAATCTCGCTTTTCGATGAGATGGCAGCGTCTGCCCGAACCGAGATGCCACGCACGATCGAGCAGTGGGGACAACCGCGTTCCATGGACTATTGGGAAGGCCAAGTTGCGGGTATGCGGCAAGACCTGATTGACAGGCGCAAGTATGTCATCAGCGGGCTCAAAAAGTACTTTGATCTTTCGGACGATGAAATCAGCGAACTGTTCCCGAACGGCTAACACACAAAGCCTCGCGGCCATAAGCCGCGAGATCAGACTGTCAAAAAAGTCTTTAAATATAATTCGTGGGCAAGACGGGCTGTGCCCGCGCAGCCCACACCTTGCGGTTTTTCGCAGTTTCGAGTTTACTAGGAACAAGTAAAACCGGTAAACTGGCGAAAAACCGTAGGTTTTTCGACAAGCTCGCCTCGCGGCTCATTAGCCGCAAGGTTTACTTATTTATCCCCATCCATTATAATTGACGCATCATATATAAAGGAAACAATTATGCGTACCATTGAAACATCCGATATCACGAATACCGTGCGCGATCTTTTTTTGTCCGCATGCCGCATGCCGGGACGTGACGTTTTGGACGCGATTGACAAGGCATATGAGCAGGAAGTCTGTCCTCCTGCCAAGGAAGCGCTTAAACAGCTTAAGCTCAACGCGCAGATAGCGAAGGAGACCCAAATGCCGTACTGCCAAGACACTGGCATGGCCGTGGTATTCCTTGAGATCGGGCAGGACGTGCATTTAAGTGGCGTGCTGGATGCTGCCGTTAATGAAGGCGTTCGTCAAGCCTACGACCAGGGGTATTTGAGGAAGTCCGTGCTTGATCCCATCACGCGCAAAAACACAGGCGATAACACACCCGCCGTCATACACTGCGATATTGTCCCCGGCGACAAGCTTACCATCACCGTGGCGCCCAAGGGCTTTGGCAGCGAGAACATGAGCAAAATTGCTATGCTCAAGCCCAGCGACGGTTTGGAGGGCATCAAGCGCTTCATCATCGACAGTGTAAAAGCCGCAGGCGGCAGCCCGTGCCCGCCTGTCGTGCTGGGCATTGGCATCGGCGGTACGTTTGAAAAATGCGCACTAATGTCCAAAAAGCAGCTGCTGCGCGATATCGGCAGCGTCAACGCCGATGCGTTTTTGGCGGAACTGGAAAGCAGCCTAACAAATGAGATCAATGCACTTGGTATCGGCGCGATGGGCTTTGGCGGCAGCAACTACTGCCTTGCGGTTCATATCGCCAAATACCCGACACACATTGCGGGGCTGCCGGTGGCTGTCAATTTTCAGTGCCACGCGTCACGCCACGCAAGCGCCACGCTGTAAGGAGCATCACATGACAGATTTAAAAACGCCACTCAGCGCCGACATAAGACGCAGCCTTCGCGCAGGCGATAGTATCACGCTTTCAGGCACGGTATATACCGCGCGCGACGCAGCGCATGCGCGTCTGTACACGATGATACAAAATGGCAAACCATTGCCGTTTGAGATCGCCGGAAGCGGTATTTATTACGCGGGCCCCTGCCCCGATATGCCGGGGCGTGCAATCAACTCGTGCGGGCCCACCACCTCGTCACGCATGAACGCATATGCGCCCACGCTATACGATATGGGGCTTCACTTTGTTGTGGGCAAAGGCCCCGTCTCACAGGACGTTCGTGACGCCATCATTCGCAACAACGCGGTCTATTTTGCGGCCGTGGGCGGCGCGGGCGCTCTTATCGCTTCGCACATCACAGCAGCAAAAGACATCGCGTTTGCCGACCTTGAGGCAGAAGCCATCAGGCTATTAACGTTCGATCACGTGCCGCTGATTGTCGCGATTGACAGCCAAGGAAACAGTGTATACGACCGCTAAAAGGACTCTCATAGCCGGTATGCGCGTTTCGCCGCTTTGCCGTATAAAAACACTTGAAATACCACTGTGGATGCATTATAATAGCATTCGCAGCATTTTTTCAGCGCCGCTATAGCTCAGTAGGTAGAGCACTTCCATGGTAAGGAAGGGGTCGTCAGTTCGAATCTGACTAGTGGCTCCACTCAAATTGCTCGAAAAGCCTATTTAAAGGCATTTTCGGGCTTTTCTTATCGACTGTTAAATTCGTAAAGTGTTAGATCGTACCGACTTGTGTTATCGGTTTTTAACCGATAAGTCGGTTTTTAAGTCGGTTTATTGTCGGTTTTTTTCATGGATAAGCTCACAAGTTCCGCAACTTCTTTTGCCTTTTCTTTGGCCGGATGGACGTAATTATTGTATGTTGTCGATACATCCTTATGTCCCAAGATGTCTGCAAGAGTTTTTAACTCAGCTTTGTTTACCGCTGCAACAGTCGCATAGGTGTGGCGCGTTATGTTTGCTGATATTCTTGGAACGCTTGCTTTTTTGCAAATCGTTTCAAGTGCCCTGTTAAAGTTGCGAAAACTTATATGTGTTCCTTTTGTTGAGCAGAATACAATATCGTTATCAAGTTGTGCTCGAATATTGGTTAACTGACGCTGTACATCAGTTTTTCTTTTTCCCGTAACATACTTGAAAATTGGTTTACCATTATACTTTGATCCGATTATTATTCTGCCTTCATATTGGTCTTTATCTTCTCGGAAGTATATACATCCGGTACCTTTATTTCTTTTTTCCAATGAAATTCACTTCCTTTGATGATTTTTGGTTGTCAAGCCACTTCATCAAATCGTCTTTGTGAACTCGAAAC
>JAEWQS010000039.1 GCA_023399095.1 Bacillota bacterium | reverse complement strand
AACAAACCCGAAATTAGAAAAGAAACGGGAAAGTATGTAGGTTTTTATTTTTTACGCTTATGCGTAATTGTAAAGGAGTGTTTTAATATTGTTACGGTTTCAAAAGCCCAGCGCTGAGACATCGCGTAAGTTCAGCATGGATAAAAGTCAGAACAATACGCTCGAAATTATTCCGGTGGATTATATCCGTCCGAATCCTTATCAGCCGCGGCGGGTATTCACCGAAGAAAGCTTATCCGAGCTTTCCCAATCTATCAAGCAGTATGGACTGCTTCAGCCAATCACAGTTAGAAAACTCAATCATAGCTATTATGAAATCATCGCCGGAGAACGCCGTTGGCGAGCGGTCTGCAAGGCCGGCTTTACACACATCAAGGCTTTTGTGCAGCCTGCTATCGATGAAGACAGCGCGATGATTGCGCTGATCGAAAATCTCCAGCGCGAGAATCTGCATTTTTTCGAAGAGGCCGAGGCTTACTTAAGCCTTATGAAGGAGCACGGACTCACGCAGGAAGAGCTGGCGCGTCGCCTTGGCAAGAATCAGAGTACCGTTGCCAACAAAATGCGCATATTAAAGCTGCCTCCCGCCGTCAAGGAAATGATTGCGACATATAAGCTTACCGAGCGTCATGCGCGCGCCCTGCTGCGGCTGCATAATGAAGATGCACAGCTTCGTCTGATTAAGGATATCACACAGAAAAACCTGTCGGTCAAAATGACCGAGGAGGTCGTGGAAAAAATGCTTTCCAAGCTATACGGCGAGGTTCCTGCGGACATAAGCGGACAACATGTCGTCTGCATCATGCGGGACTACCGTATCTACATCAACACGATCAAAAAGGCTCTGACCCGAATTAAAAAATCGGGTGTGAAAGTCAGCTACAGCGCACTGGAAAGCAAGGATAAAGTCTCTATCACGATAGAGCTTGTCAAATAGTTTACAACGTTAAATCGTTTGTAACCCCCAAACTTGTCCCCAATACCCCTACTATTGGCGGAACGTCAGGTAAAGCCCTGCCGTTTCCGCCCATTTTTTTGCCGTTGGGTGTAAATATACCATGATTGTATATTCGTCACTTTTGCAGTATGATGGCTTAGATGAATAAAAAAGAGTCGTGCAATTGGTATAAGCTAGACAATGCAGCCAAGCTATATCCGGCTATCAGAAGTCGTAAATGGACGGCCATTTATCGTGTTTCGGTGAAGCTTTACGAGCCGGTCGACAAAGACCTTCTTCAAACAGCGCTCGAGCTGATACTGGATCGTATGGGTGTTTTTTCATGTCGGCTAAAGGCGGGTCTTTTTTGGTATTATTTTGACAAGAACTTAAAGCAGCCCAAGGTGATGAGTGACGCTGTCAACCCTTGCATCAGATTATATACGAAAGAAAGCGACGGCTATCTCTGGCGCGTACGGACCCACAGCACCCGTATCTCTCTGGAAGTGTTCCATTCTGTTTCCGACGGTTTTGGCGGCATCATTTTTTTAAAGACGCTTGTTGCCGAATATTTAAAACTCAAAGGCGTTCCCGTCCCCCCCACACATGGCGTTCTTAACCCGGATGAAGCCCCCTTAGAGGATGAATTTGAAGATGCATTTTTAAAGCATTATAACAAAAAAGCCGTACGGGCATGGAAAGAAACGCGTGCATATCAAATCAAAGGAACAAAGGAGCCGACGCATACGCTCAATATCATACGAGGCATTGTGTCGGTTAAAGAGATGAAGGCGGCAGCAAAGCGCTTTAACGTCTCATTAACAGAGTTCCTTGTCGGCACCTATTTATACACACTTTATTCGATACAAAAGAAAGAGAACCCGCGAAAGATACTGCCGATAAAAGTATCCGTGCCGGTGAATCTTCGTGGTTTTTTTGAAACCAACACACTGCGCAACTTTTCATCATACGTCAATCCTGAAATCAACGCCAATCTGGGCTCATATACCTACGAAGAGGTACTAAGCGTGGTTCATCACTATCTGCGTTCCGAGCTCACTAAAAAGAATCTGACCGCAAAGATGTCCAAAAACGTGAAAGCGGAAAAAAGCATATTTGTGCGAATGATGCCGCTTGTGATCAAAAACATCGTCATCAGAATGATCTTCAATATGGCTGGTGAAAGCCGTGTGACGACCGCACTCTCAAACATCGGCGTGATGGACATGCCCGAAGAGATGGCCGCCCATGTGGACCGGTTCGATGTGATGCTGGGCGCTTTGCGGCACAACAGCGTCAACTGCGCGGCTTGTGCGTTTGGCGATATGTTGACCATATGCTTTTCCAGCACCATCAAAGAACCTCATGTGGAAAAGGAATTCTTTACGTTTCTTGTTAAAATGGGCGTGCATGTGAAGATTGAAAGCAATCGGGAGGATATATAATGTCATACTGTGTGAATTGTGGAGTTGAACTGGAGAGAAACAGAAAAAAATGTCCTCTTTGCGAAGCTGCGGTTATCAACCCCTATGAGAACGACAATGCGCCAATTGAGCTGACATTTGCCGATAACAGAGATGAACATAAAAAGGCTGAACGCGGGTTTTGGATCAAATTCAATTCTATACTCGCTGTCGTGCCTATTGCCATTTCTCTGCTCTGCAATTTGCTCTACGATAAAAGGGTCACATGGTCTTTGTTTGTGATGGCGGGTGTTTTTATCACATGGTGTTTGTGCAGCTCACCGTTCTTTTTCAAAAAACCCGACTACAAAAAGATTTTTATCACCGATTTTGCGGGCATTTTGATTGGGCTTGGGTCCATTAACCTTGTCCTGCAGCAAGCGTGGTTTGTGTATTTGGCTCTGCCTATAGCGCTGTATACACTCTTATTTTGGCTGGCGGCGATTTATCTAATTAATAAAGGTTGTTTAGGCGGTCTGCTGCGCATTGTGGCCACAGCCTTTGCTTTCCTGACTGTTCTTTTGCTGCTCGTTGAAACGCTGACCGATCTTTATGCAACCGGCACAGTAACCCTCGTCTGGTCTTGGTTTACGGCGGCATCCGGGCTTTCCATAGTGGCCTTGATGGTTCTTCTTGACTCAAACAAAGCCGTCAAACAAGAGCTTGCAAAACGGCTTCACTTCTGATTCATTTTATATTAATCACAAAAGTAATTGAAGTCATCGACCTCGGTCATCTTTTCTCTGTGGATGTCCGCGCCGACTGATTTTAATTTGCTCTCGATATGATCGTATCCCCTGTCGATATACTGAACGCCGGTGATTTCCGTTTCACCGTCCGCCATGAGCCCCGCCACAATAAGCGCCGCTCCGGCCCTTAAGTCTGTAGCACGCACCGGTGCGCCGGTCAGGCGCTCCACGCCCTCCACCACGCACACACGTCCGTCTATGGATACCTTGGCGCCCATGCGCCGTATTTCGTTTATATGCTTGAAACGTGATTCGAATATGCTCTCGACGATGATGCTGGCCCCATCCGCCGTGCTCAGCAACACCGTAGCGGGCTGCTGAAGATCAGTCGGAAAACCGGGGTAGGGCAGCGTTTTGATATTGACATGTTTGGGGGTTCGTGCACACGTCACACGCAGCGTATCGTCCCCTTCCTCCACGGTGATGCCCATTTCGATGAGCTTGGCCGACAGCGCCTCCATATGCGTGGGAATCACGTTCGTGATGGTTATGTCTCCGCGCGTCGCCGCCGCCGCAATCATCAATGTACCGGTCTCAATCTGGTCGGGTATGATCGAATAGCTGCAGCCGTGCAGCTTGTCCACACCGATAACGCGCACGATATCCGTGCCCGCGCCTTTCACCTTGGCGCCCATGCAATTCAGAAAGTTTGCAATGTCCACCACGTGCGGTTCCTTGGCTGCGTTGACAATCGTCGTTTTGCCCTTTGCGAGCACCGCCGCGAGCATAATGTTGATCGTCGCGCCGACTGACACCACATCGAGATAAATATCGGTACCCACAAGGCCGTTTGGCGCTTGTGCTTTAAGTATGCCGTATTCCGTTTTGACGGTGGCGCCGAGCGCCTCCATTCCTTTGAGATGCTGGTCTATCGGGCGCAGACCGATGGCACAGCCGCCCGGCAAAGACACCTCGGCCTTGCCAAAGCGCCCCAAAAGCGCACCCATAAAATAATAAGACGCGCGCATCATTTTGACAGCGTCGTTGTCAATCACATGTTTGTTAATACCGCTGGTATCTATGGTAATTTTGGTTTTATCAAGAGTGGTGGCAGCGCCCATCCAACAAAGCAGATGGTCGAGCAGACGGACGTCGTCGATGTTGGGCAGATTGTCAATCTCGCACGTGCCTTCACAAAGAATCGTAGCGGGGAGTATCGCCACAGCTGCATTTTTTGCGCCACTGACGCTCACTGTCCCTTTAAGCGGTTTCCCGCCCCTGATCACAAGCTTTTGCTTCATAATGCTACGTGCAAATATGCACAATCCTCCGTCATGTTGTGTTTAGTCACATAGCTGAGTATAACAGGTTATCCCGGGTGTATCAATATAAAAAAAATGGTGCGTATGATGCAAAAAAATGGCGTATCTCTAGGCGCTGACGATGGCACCCGCATGTCAAGCCCTCCTTTCCATCATAGGCGCATAATAGGCGTATGCTTTTTTTGAATCCATAAGTGCTTTAAAACTAGCCGCGTTAATGATATAATCATATAGCTATCTATATCGAGGAGAGGAAAATCGCTGTGTATAAAATTCTTAAAAAGCAAACCCTGAGCGAGCAGGTTAAGCTCATGGTCATCGATGCGCCGCTGGTTGCCAAATAAGCGCAGCCCGGTCAGTTTATCATACTGCGCACCAACGAACAGGGTGAACGCATTCCGCTGACCATTGCAGATTACGATGCCGAAGCGGGCACTGTAACAATCATATTCCAAGAGGTCGGCAAAACGACGATTCATCTTGGTACGCTGAATGAAGGTGACAGTCTTCTTGATTTCGTCGGCCCTCTTGGCAAGCCGTCTCACTTC
>JAEWQS010000036.1 GCA_023399095.1 Bacillota bacterium | reverse complement strand
AGCCCTTATACGCCGATAGTACTTGGCTGGTTACGGCCTGGGAGGGTAGGTAGCTGCCGGATTCAATTTTATACATATTCTTTAACGGGGAGCTCGCTTGCATACTGCATTGCGAGCTTCTTGTTTTATATGCGGGAAAATCGGGCGGGCACAGAGACTCGCCTCTACGGGTGCGGGGCGCGAGTCGGCAAAGCGCCAAAATAGCGCTGCTATTTCATTGTGTTTTTATGATGCAGTATCTTTTGTTAAATGATGATAAAAACAATTTTCTCAGGGCAAAATAAGTGCGGAGGTGATGAAATGAAAGTTAAAGATATTATGTCAACAGATATTGCATGCATCGGTCTTGAGGATTCCATTCAAAAAGCAGCGCAGCTCATGAAACGCTATGATGTGGGCTCTATTCCTGTATGTCGTCAGGGTGAAGTGGTCGGTATTGTCACAGACAGGGACATTGCCCTAAGGAGCGTTGCTGACGGACAGGATACCACAAACCAAACTGTGGGAGAAGTTATGTCGTCTGAATTGGTGGTGGGTGAACCCGATATGAATGTTCATGAAGCCGCGCAGATGATGAGCCAGAATCAGATAAGAAGGTTGCCGATTGTCAACAATGGTCATCTTGTGGGTATTGTGGCGCTGGGTGATATCTCACTTGAGCCTGAGCTGCAGGACGATGCGGAGGTTGCGCTGCACGATATATCTGAGCCGGGCGGCCGATTCGAATAGCACCGACGAAAAGGATCTATAGCAGGTCCTTTTTTTCTACAATTAAACCAAAAACGGCATTCGTATTTTATTTTCGCGAAAAAAAGTTATACAATTCCTCGGTGGCAAGTGATAGCTTCGTTGCAGACCAGTTCTTAGTTTTTGGATAGATGTAATATGTGTCATTGAGCGTGGATAAATCAATACAATCGCCTTTGCCCATATAGTCGTACTCGATATGGCATGAATACATTGATAGAGGGTCTTTTTTCAGCAGAAACTCCTGACCGCCAAAAACACCTTCCAACGTAAAGCCGTTCATATCGTGAGTCAATCGTCCTTCACCTAGCCGGACATATCCGTCTGCGTTGGGGAGGCTGTCAATCACCACATCCGACGAGAAAAAGTAAGTACCTGCTTCGATAAGCCGTTTCACTTCTTCTCGCAAAGATTCATACCAGTGCGGTATGTGAATTCGTCTTTTAGCATCCTGCTCAATCAATTCGCCGAATTCAGTCATCGTCCATCTGCTGCCGCAACGCTCACACCACAGCTCATCTTTGTCCGAACACATTTCAAATTCGATGCCGCAATTCCGGCATTTATACAATACCTTGTGAAGCCCCTTAGCCCGGTTTTTATATTTGATGCGAATACCGTTTTCCTTTTGCCACAGAAATTCATCATACACAAAAGCATCGTTAATGCGTTTGTTAATTTCCTCCTTGGGGAGCTGCTTGATCTCATCTTGTGTGATGATCTGAGTTAAATCCGCAGAGAGAGAAACACGCCGCTTGCGCAGATTCCATACCGGAGAATATAAGAAGTTGCCGTGCATACTTAGCGTGACAACGGGAACCTTCAAAAGCTTTGCCAGCTTACCTAAAGAGTCCGGCAGGCAGGCGTTGGTGCCGATTAAAGAGTATCGTGCTTCCGGATAAATGACGAGAATGTCGCCATTGTCAATCACCTTGCGCAAATGCATAACAAGCTGAATATCATTGGTAAACTTGCGTTTGCAGATGCAGCCCACATTACGCAGCAGTTTTTCACGACCGATGAAACCATCAATTGCCACAACATAGTTGGCACGGTGAGGAAAGACGCATGCGGTTGTCACCATAAAATCGATGAACGATTTATGTGTACACAGCAAAAGATATGGCGGTTTTAGTCCTTTCATGTTCACTTTGTTGATTTTCAGCCCTCGCATCCATACAATAGGGAAGCTTATCAGCCAGGTGAAAACTTTCAGATAGTTCTTTTGCCTTATCGGGGGCTTCTCCATGTCAAAGCGCGCAACGTCTTGCATATAGACACCTCATTGCAACAATATGAGTGAGATTATATCATACTCATGATATTGTCGCAATTTGTCATATGTTAGTATTACAGACATGGCTTTGTTTATAGATAATAAAGCGTTCTGTTACTATTGGATCGCTGAAATGCCGAATCATTCAATTAGTAAATGCACAAAAGATGATGTTAATGTAATAAAGTGATAAAGGGCTGCGGAGGTAAAAACCTTCAAGCCCTTTCGTTTAAACCATTTTTTCGAGTGCGTAATCGTCCATCACAAAGCCGCCGCCAATATCCGTGATGCACGGATAGGCAATAGAGAATCCCAGTTTCTCATAGGCTGCGAGTGAGCCTGAGTTATGCTTGTTGCATTTAAGCCATATGCGCGGTGCTTTTGTATTTTTGGCACGCTCGTCAATGCGATTCATCAGTGCTTTGGCCACGCCCTGCCCTCGGCAGCTTTGACGAACATACAGCTTGCTTAGGAAAAGACCGGTTTGATCAGCAACAGTGGCGCTGTAACCACAGGGTTCGCCGCCTGAATAGGCAATCTCGTAAACCGCACCGTTTTTGATGTCCTTTATTATCGCTCCGACTGACTGATAATTGTTCAGCATAAAGGTGATCTGTTCCATCGTGATGATACTCACATAGTGCTGTGTCCATATCTCCTTGGCGAGCGCCGCAATCAGCGGTGCGTCAGCAACCTCGGCGGTTCTGATTTCTATATTCGGCATGAGAGGTCCCCCTATAAAAAGAATCATTGCAACGCGTATTTTGCGAGAATTTTTTCGTCACAAAGCGTGTGCATATAAACAGCATTTATAATTTTTTTTCCATGCAAACACAAAGCGCATCGTTGGCATACGGGCCATAGTTCTTCATGCGCTGATATCCGCATTTTTGATAAAGTGCCTGAGCCGCCGTCATATCGAGTGCTGTTTCAAGTACGGCACGTTTATAGCCGTCTGATTTGGCCAGCTCTTCAAGACGCCGGATCACATGCTCGCCCAGTCCGAGCTTACGCCGGGAGGGCAGCACATATATGCGTTTTATTTCTACTGAGTTCTCATCAAAGCGTTTGATGCCGCCGCATGCGGACGGCTCGCCGTCGCAATACACAACCACGGCATGACATATCCCGTCCAGCACGTTATGCGGATTATAATTCTTCATGACCTCTTCGCCGTATATTTGGTTCAGATCATCATCGAAACGCTTTGTCATCGCGCCAAAATCCGGATGGGTATTATCTGTGTCAATGATTTTTATATCCATATAAAATTACCTTAACTGAGGTTTCTTGCATGAACATTATAGCATAATGAATATATATTCACAATGAGATCCGGAAAATACAATAATGATAGTCATTGTATTGAAAATATATGTATCCGGTGATATGATATCCGCTATGAGTATATGGCTAGTATTAGAAAAGGTCAGTATTATATTTGCGCTTGTTTTGCTGGGTTATGTATATAGCAAGCTCACAAAGCAGAAGGATTCGTCCGCGATAGCCAAGCTTGTGCTCAATGTTTCAGTGCCGGCAAGCACGCTTGCCACCATCACGACGGCTGATTACAACGCCATCAAAGACGATCTGTTGATACTGATAACCGTATCCGCATGCATTTCGGTTGTTACGCTTCTTATCAGCTTTCCGTTTACACGTATGCTTAAAATGAAAAGCCCGGCAGAGAAAGCGGTTTATCGCAGCGCGCTGTTTTTCAACAATTATGGCTTTATGGGCTGGCCCATTTGTCAGCTGCTTTTCGGATCTGAGGGGTTTTTGTATGCCGTGCTTTATGCGATACCGCTGCATCTGCTGGTATACAGCATTACACCTGCACTAATGAGCGCCGTGGGTGAAAGTAAGAAGATATTCGATAAGAGCATGCTTATTAACATGCCGCTCTTTGCAACGATTACAGGTCTTGTGGTGCTTGTGTCCGGGCTGTCTTTGCCGATTTATGTGACGGACTTTCTTGGTATGGTAGGCGTGACGCAAACACCGCTTTCCATGATGGTTATCGGCATGATCCTGGCATCCGCGAATCTGAAGGAAATACTCGCGGGCATTAAGCCATATATCTATTCTGCTGTTCGGCTGTTAATTTTGCCCTTTGCGGCGTTTTTGGTATTGCGCTGGATCGGCCTAACCGGCCTGCTGCTAAGTGTGCCTGTGGTGATTACGGCCATGCCGTCAGGTGCCATGGTGGTGGTGTTTGCTCAAAAACACGAGACAGATCCGCTGCTGGCATCACGGTTGATCGTTATCAGCACGCTGCTCTCTATCGGCACGATTCCGATTATAACAATGCTGATTTTATAGCTGTGTAAGCCATATGCGGAAATGGACCAATGAAAAACAATGGTAATTGGTTCTTGTTTTAGTGCTTAGATTCAATCACAATAGAATGTGATTATGGAGGTAATTGTATGCAGTATGTTCAGTTTGGCAGTTTGGATATGCCGATATCGCGGTTTGGCATGGGATGTATGCGCTATCCAAAGAAAGAATTAAGTGATGGCAGTGAAGTGACAGACGAAGAGGAAGCCATCAGAATGATCAGATACGCGATTGATCATGGTGTTAACTACTTTGATACGGCATACGCGTACCCCGGCAGCGAAAAAATACTCGGAAAGGCGCTTCAGGACGGGTACAGAGAAAAAGTCGTGATCGCGACCAAGATTCCGATCGGCGATGTCAAAAACGCCGGTGATTTAAAAAGAATCCATGACGAGCAGGTGGCAAGGCTGGGCGTGGATGTAATCGACATCTATATCTTTCATTGCCTTGACCGGGGTAACTGGGAAAAGGTCAAAAAGTATGACGGTATCCCGTTCATGGAACAGCTCAAAATCAGCGGCAGAATCAGGCAGATCGGTTTTTCGTTTCATAGCGAGTATGATCTTTTTGAGGAGATAGTGGACGCATATCATTGGGATATGTGCCTGATACAGCTCAATATATTGGATGATAACCACCAGGCCGGTGTGCGCGGCCTTAAATACGCGGCTCAAAAAGGCATTTCTGTGGCGATCATGGAGCCGCTGAAGGGCGGCATGCTCGCAAGCAAAATTCCGAATGATGTTCAAAAGCTTCTCGACGGTTATGCTGAAAAAAGATCCCTTGTGGAGTGGGCACTGCGCTTTGTCTATCATTTCCCGGAGGCAAAGGTGATACTCAGCGGTGTTAGCAGCATGGAGCAGCTCAAAGAGAATATTCGGATATTTGATGAGGCAGCGCCAGATGTGCTCAGTGCCGATGATTTAGCAATGCTTGCACAGATTAAGGACATATACAGACAGACGGTGAGGGTGGGCTGTACTGGCTGCGGCTATTGCATGCCATGTCCCAAGGGTATCAACATTCCGGAGATCTTTAAGGTATATAATGACGCGTCGCTTTCGGACTGGTCGGAATTCGGCAGGGTTTTTTATTCGCTCATGGTATCCAACAACGGTAAGGACGCGGCCAACTGTATTGAATGCAGAAGCTGTGAAGACCATTGCCCGCAAAGCATCGCGATTGTCGATGTGCTGAAGGAAGCGCATCACAGCTTCACCGCATCTTAAAAATCATTGACATCGAAGTCATACTTTTTTAAGCCGTGATAATAGTTGCCTCGCTGCGCGGTGAATTTTAATACGCAATAGTCTGGATCGTCCACACCCTGTGGGTAATACATGATATCTCTTGGCTTCCACAGCATTGCTTTATGGTCATGATCCGTGCAGACCTCCATTCTGCCAATGAGCATCAGGCCCATAAACCTTAATTGATTGCACAGGTATATGCTCGCATTGGGATTGTCAATAAACTGCTTTGTGCGTTTGGCCGAATAATTCGTAGAAAAATAATGGACGGCAATGCCCTCTTTTTTTAACGAAAACATCGCTTTGGTATTGGGATATCCATCTGAGTCGATAGACGAAACAAAGGCGAACTTTGAACTTTTTAGTACGCTTTGAATTTGCGCTTTCGTGGCACTGTTCATTTCTGGCTCTCACTCTCCTCTAGATTTTTTAGAATACGGTTCAGCATACTTTCAAAACGGATGATATCGTCTTCTGAAAAGCCGCGATAGAAAATTTCATTCATCTCTTGCGACACTCTGGTATAATCACTGTTTAGCTGCTTGGCCTTTTCCGCAAGTCGGATGATAATCTGGCGGCGGTCGGCCACGTCGTCACACCTTAATATCAGCCCTTGGCTTTCCAGCCGGTCCAGCATACCGGTCAGCGTCGTTTTGGCAAGCCCAGTCTTTTGAGAGAGCTCTACGATGGGCAGGCCGTCCTTTTGCCACAGCACATAAAGAATGCGGCCCTGTGCGCCGTTAAACGCTTCAATACCGGCCTTTGACAACAGCCTTTCAAAAATGCGCCCTTGTATTTGCTTAATCTGAGAAATTAAAAATCCGCCGCGTGTATCCATATGCACCTTCCGTTCTGTATAGGATAGTACTATATAGTATTATAATAGTCAAGAATTATTTCCAAATAATAATAGTCAAACGTTGAGTAAATACACGCAAACCTTTATAATAAAACCCTCCACATTTAAACACCAGACTTAATCGAACAAATATTGGTTAAGGAGGCGAGTTGATTGAATTACTATAAAACGTCGCAGATTGCAAGCCGCATTGGTGTGCATCCGAATACGATAAGACTCTATGAGGAGCTGGAGCTGATACCAAAGCCACAGCGCAAGCCCAACGGGTACCGAGTCTTTACGGATATTCATCTGGAGCAGTTAAAACTGGTGCGGCTGGCGCTCAGAGTGGAAGTGCTGCAAAACGGTTTGCGTAAAAAAGCGATAGAAATCATAAAAGCGTCGGCATCCGGTGATTTTGACAGAGCGATTTGTCTTGCAGAAAGCTACAAGCAGCAGATTAAAGCGGAGCAAATGAACGCTGAAGAAGCCATTGCTATCGCAGAGCAAATACTAAAGGGCGCAGATTGCAACGGGCAGAGCATTCGCTTAACAAGAAAAGAAACGTCTGAGTGTCTCAAGATATCAATGGATGCGTTAAGAAACTGGGAAATGAACGGGCTTATGACGATTAAACGCAAGCACAACGGGTATCGCGTTTATACGCAAGAAGATCTGCGTCGGTTAAAAATAATTCGCTGCTTAAGATTCGCAAACTATTCACTTTCATCAATTTTACGAATGCTTAATGCGCTGACATATGATCCATGCACGAATATCCGCGAGGTGATTAATACGCCAAAAGACAATGACGATATCATCTCAGTGTGTGACAAGCTGATGACTTCACTAAAGCAGGCTGAAAAAAGCAGCTGTGATATGCGGATACAGCTCGAAATAATAAAAAAGAGGTTTGGCACAAACCCTCCACTATAACACCAGTGTTGATACGGGTGTTATTCTTTTTTCACAATAATTTTTGGAGGTATATTTAGTGTGGAGCCAACAATTCAGGTTAAACAATTATGTAAATCCTACAACGGAGTAAAAGCAGTTCAAAACGTAGAGCTTTCCGTTTGTCCCGGCGAGGTGTTCGGATTGCTCGGAGCAAACGGGGCGGGAAAAAGTACGACGATAGAATGCATTTTGGGCACGAAAAAAGCAGACGGCGGTACGGTAAGCGTTTTGGGGATGAATCCGCAAAGGGATCGTAAGAAACTATTTGAACGCGTGGGTATTCAATTTCAGGAGGCCAATTATCAGGACAAGATTACGGTAATTGAGCTTTGCAGAGTGACGAAGTCTCTTTATAAAAACGCTTCCGATGAAACCGCGCTGTTGAAGCAATTTGGACTCATTGACAAAGAAAACAGTCAGGTGAGTGAGCTTTCGGGCGGGCAGAAGCAGCGGCTGTTCATTGTTCTGGCGCTTATTCCAAACCCCGAAGTCGTGTTCTTAGATGAACTGACAACAGGGCTCGATGCAAAAGCGCGGCGCGATGTCTGGAAATGCTTATCTGCATTAAAGGCACAAGGGATGACGATATTGCTGACATCTCATTTCATGGATGAGGTAGAAGCCCTGTGCGACAGAATAACAATTTTAAAAAGAGGCCAAAGCGTATTCGACGGAACGGTAAAGGAAGCCATCGCGGCCAGCCCGCATGACAAATTTGAGGATGCCTATCTTTGGTTCACAGAAGAGGAGGAAAACTGATATGAAAGCATTCAGCACACTTTTTAAAACGGAAATGAAGCTGTCGCTTCGCGGTATGGATATGGTCATATTCGCAGTCTGCATGCCTATTGTCGTGATGGTGATACTCGGCATCATTTTTGGCAGCAAGCCAGCCTTTGACGGCGCAAGCTATACATCTTTGGAACAAAGCTTTGGTGCGGTTTCTGCGATTGCCGTTGCCGCAGGCGGTGTGATGGGTCTGCCTTTGGTGATATCCGATTATCGGCACAAGAAAATATTAAAACGGTTCCAAGTGACGCCGGTAAGCCCGACAGTTCTTTTGACTGTTCAGGTTGCTGTATATGCCGTGTATTCGCTCGTCTCGCTTGTTCTTGTATACGCGACGGCTGCGATTTTATTCGGATATCAGCTGCAGGGGTCATGGCTTTCGTTTTTGGGCGCATATCTTTTGGTGATGCTGACGATGTTCAGCATTGGCATGATGGTGGGTGGTATTTCTAAAAATGTGAAAACGGCAGGCGTGCTGTGCACCGTTTTGTATTTCCCGATGCTCATATTTTCGGGCGCAACGCTTCCTTACGAAGTGATGCCGGTCCCGCTTCAGAAGGCAGCAGACATACTTCCTTTGACACAGGGGATAAAGCTTTTGAAAACGGCTTCTTTGGGTTTGCCAAGTGACAGCGCGTTTATCCCGGTTCTTGTCATGGTTTTGCTGGCGGCTGTGTGTATAGGTGGGGCAATTCGTTTTTTCAAATGGGAATAACAAATTCCTTTTACGATGCGCAAAGAGCTGGCAAATATAGAATGCCAGCTCTTGCTCTTTAGTAGGAGATGCGATAAACCCCCGTTTTATTTATACGATTGTTCCAATATCGCAATCACATCACTGTGCGTGATCTCGCACGGGTCGGCGCTAAAAAGGCCGCCCATTGTATCGCGCGCGTTTTTGGCTAGCACGGGAAGCTCATCGCGAGAGATGCCGTAATTGGACATTTTGAGCTCAGCGACACCGCATGCCTTTTGCAAATCAATCAGAGCTGTCACAAAATCCAAAGGCACGGTTGCGTCAGTCTTTCCAAGCGCTTTGGCCATATCGACGAGGCGTTGATCGCAAGAGCCCGAATTCGCAAGGAATGTGAAATAAGCGCAACTGATCATGATGAGTCCCGCGCCATGCTCAAGGCTGTGATGGTGGGCGCTTAACGCATGCTCTATTGAGTGCTCGGATGTGCAGCTCGATGTGGACTCCACAATGCCGGCGAGTGTATTGGCCAGCGCCACCTCGGCTCTGGCGGTTTCGTCGATGCCGCACTTCACAGCTTTGGCAAGGCTTTTTCCGATCAGCGATATGGCTTTGAGTGCAAACAGATCGCTCATCTCGTTGGCTTTGGCACTGATGTAGCCTTCCGTGCTGTGGAAAAGCGCATCAAAGCCCTGAAGCGCGGTGAGTCTTGACGGAACCGTCATCATGAGATCCGGGTCAACAACGGAGAGAACAGGGAATGTCTTATCGTATCCGAATCCGATTTTCTCCTGTCCGTTGGTCACCACCATCCACGGGTCGGCTTCTGTGCCTGTTCCTGCTGTGGTCGTGATCGCGACGACCGGAAGCGGCGCATTGGGGACTTCGAGCCCCTTGCCGGAGCCGCCGAATATATAATCCCAGTAGTCACCTTCGTTGGCCGCCATGATGGCGATGGCTTTGGCAGCATCAATGCTGCTGCCGCCGCCGAGGCCGACGATAAAATCGCATCCGGTGCTTTTGGCAAGCGCCCCGCCTTCCATCACATGATCCTTGATGGGGTTGGGCAGAATCTTATCAAATAGTTCGTACTCTGCGCCCGCCA
>JAEWQS010000001.1 GCA_023399095.1 Bacillota bacterium | reverse complement strand
GCTCCATGAAACTCTACGACGTAGCTTCCGCCGTAGGGTACACAAACGTACAGTATTTTTCGACTGTGTTCAAGGAGATAGAGGGCATCACTCCCTCTCAGTTCCGCTCGGGAATAGGCAACTAGATTTTCGGGACAACGCATTATTTTTAAAGAAATGGGTTAATAAATTAAAATGACAGTAACAGATTCGCAAAAAAGAAAACGGCCATGCCTCGCAATATCAAAACCTTCATTCTGGTGTTTGTAGTGTTCGCGGTTCTATTTACCGCTGTCATGGTGCTATTGGCAGCAGGGGCCTTTCAAGAGAACGTTCAGCGCGGCAACACCATCGGCAACAACGGAAATTTCGGTATAACCGTTAATACCGGAGACGAAATATACTATTCGAGCACGGGCATATGGCGATATAACGCCGGGGGCAAAGATGATAAAATAAGCGAAGACGAAGCGTTCTATCTGAATTATCACGACGGCTGGATATATTACTCAAACCTCAGCGACAACGGCAAGCTTTACCGTGTACGCACCGACGGCTCTGGCAAAGAAGCGATGAGCGATATGCGCACAGAATCCATCGATATAGTCGGCGATACTGTCTATTACGCGACTACGGTGCTTGGCGGCGAAGAGGAAACCTCGGCCGTCGGGATATACCGCCTAGAGCCTGAGGGCGATCAAACTAAGATCATTACAGCCAATGCCGAGCATATTTCCATTTTGGGCGATAATATCTATTTCGTCGACAAGGGTAACGGATATAAGCTTTGCTATGTTAAAAAAGACGGCACTGGCTTGACCGTCTTAACTGATGAGTTTATACATGCATACGACGTCACAGACGATTGGATCTACTGTGCGGGTAGCGAGTCAATATATAAGATGCGCAAAGACGGATCCTCTAAAACTCTTCTCTCAAATACAGGCGCAACCTCGATCCTTGTTGTCGGAGATACTGTCTTTTATAACTATATTAACGTTATCGAGCAGGAAGATGGTTCATCATCAGCTTTTATGAGTATGCAAACCGACGGAACTGGAGCCAAAAAGCTGCTTAACTCCGGCTTGCTGGCTGTAAACTATTTTGACAGCAACATTCTGCTTTGCGCGCCTTATACGGCTGCACCGACGCTTATTAAATACGATATTGCAACAGGAAGCTTAGTGGAGTTAAATCAGGATTGAACACATTGAAAATCTATAGATTTGCGGAGCAGGGCACAAAGCTTATGGGGGGGTGTTTGAACAATACACATTTTGTGTGATATTTAGGGTATGTTAAATACGGACTTTTGTTGGTAACTCTTTGGGGAATCGGACTCCGTACAGGTCAAGTCGTAAACGCATGATACAATTGGGCTTCTTTGCTTAATAATCGCAAAAACTCAGTGTCGGGAGTAAAATATATTTATCATTGACAATCAAATCGGCTTAAAAACTTATGATTTTTACAAGCAATATCACACGATAATATCAAACGAAATAAAAAAACATCTCGGCTTGTTTGAACTCAGGTGTGCCGAAAAAATGACTTATGTCTCCATGAAGTCTTCATCAGCTGAAAAAAGACATCCAATATACAATCAAATCGTATTACCTGCGATCCCTCCTTATAACCGTTTAGGCGGCGTTGGGGTTTTGAGCGATTCTACTATGTCTATTTGGTCTACAGATCCCTTCAAAATTCATGCTATACTACAGAAAGTGTGTAGTGTAAATGTAGTAAACAATCGGCTGTCCAACCGCTCTGTCCTTATATAAGGGTTTCGACTTGACCCCTCTTCATCCGCCATTCCACAAAACATGAATATTAAAATCTTTACGTTCTTCTCGTACTTCTATCATGAATTTTTTATAAGAAACAAGCAAAAAGGATGAGAAGTATTTTTTCATCCTTTTCATCTAAAGCCTATATTATTATTTTGAAATTCTTATGATCCGCCGACGGAGCCGTCCCACGTATCGACGACTGTCTTTTTCATCTCAGCCTCATCGAACCATTTTGTCGTCACGGCCTTTGTTTCCGTATAAAAACGCACCCCGTCTTTGCCGAGTATATGCAGATCGCCGAAAAACGATTGCTTGTGTCCGGTAAACGGGAAAAGGCCGACCGGCACAGGAATGCCGACATTCACGCCCACCATCCCGCCGTGTGTCCGTTTCGCAAATTCTCTCGCATGGTATCCGCTGTTCGTGAAAATCACCGACCCGTTGGCAAACCGACTTTGATTCATAAGCTGCAAGCCCTCTTCAAAATTCTTGACTCTTTTAATGCAAAGCACGGGCCCAAAAACCTCTTCGTCTCCAATGCTCATCTTTGGTGTGACGTGATCAAAAATCGTGGGGCCCATGTAAAAACCTTTCTCATACCCGCTGACCGTGACAGCTCTTCCATCAAGAATCAGTCTTGCCCCTTCCTTAAGCCCTTTTTCAATCCAATCGAGCACAAATTGACGATGGCTTTCACTGACCAGCGGCCCAAGCTGGCTGGTCTTGTCATAGGCCGGGCCGATTTTTAGCTCAGAAGCAAACTTTTTAAGCAAGACCACCAGTTCATCCGCAATGCTTTCCTGCGCCACGATTGCAGGCAATGCCATGCAGCGTTCCCCCGCACACCCAAACGACGAATTGATGATGCCTCTTGCCGTTCTTTCAAGCGCCGCATCCTCCAGCACCAGCCCATGATTCTTGGCTTCACACAATGCCTGCACTCTCTTCCCGTTTGCCGCCGCCGTTGCATAAATATGCAGACCGACCGAGGTCGAACCAACAAAGCTGACCCCTTTGATTTCCGGGTGTTCCAGCAAGATTTCAGCCTCATTCCGGCTGCATGTAATGATGTTGAGCACGCCGTCCGGCAGACCTGCTTCCTGCCAAAGCTCTGCGCAGCGCATGGCGGTCATCGGCGTCATGGAAGCCGCTTTAATAACGATGGTGTTTCCGGTCGCTATACAAAGCGGTGTCATCCAGCCCATCGGAATCATACCCGGAAAATTGAACGGGATGATACCCGCGAACACGCCGACCGGTTCACGGTATAATACCGTATCATAGCCGGTTGAGGTGTCCATCAGCGATTCTCCCATCATGAGGTTCGGCACGCCGCACGCAAATTCGACCGGCTCCTTGACCTTTAGAATATCTCCCGCCGCCTCGCTCAATACTTTCCCATGCTCGCGCGCCACCAAGCCTGTCAGCTCTTCCATATGCTTTTCCAACAGCTCGCGGAAGTTATACAGCACTTGCACACGCTTCATCACAGGCGTTTGCGACCACGCCGGAAACGCGTTCATCGCAGCCTGAATCGCGCTGATTACCTCTGCTTTTGTGCAGCAGGGCGTTTGGGCGATCACATCGCCGCGGCTGGGATCATAGATGTCCATATAAGTATCCGTCTGTGAATCCAACCATTCTCCGTTTATAAAACACTTCAATTTCTTAATATCACTCATGATTTGACTCCTTTATGACTTTGTATTATCCTTTAAAAACCGTTTTTGATCTTCGGGTGTATCGAGTCCCAGCGTGCCGCCCGGGTTCATGATATTGTCCGGATCAAAATGGTTTTTAAGCGCTTTGAATATGTCAAATTCGCGGTGCCCGATTGACCCTTCGAGCCACGGGCCAAACATTTTGCCGATGCCATGATGATGGCTCATAGCCGCGCCGGATTTTTGTATCGCGTCGAGTATACCTGCATGATAGGCCCTAAACTCCTCGGGGTCCGTCATCTTGACGAGAAAGATGAAATACAGGTTGGCTCCTTGCGGATACACATGCGACATGTGCGTCATGCAGATCGTGTTGGGGCGCGTTTTACAAAACGCGCGAACCTCCCTGTGCACGTTGCTCATATTGCTCCAGTTCACGCTGCATTCCATCGTATCGGTGATGATCCCAAAATCATGCATCGTATCGCGCAAATACGGGTCGTTGAAGCGGCCCTTCTCCCACGCCTTGGTTACATAGCCCGTGAGGCCGATTGCGCCGAACTTTTTGCAGACACGTCGCACATTTTTGGCGCAGTTGCGCGAAAAGCCTTTTTCCCCGTTCGTAAAACCAAGATACAGGCACATTTCGCCTTCCTTGAAGCCTATGAGACGGAACAGGTGCTTCAGCGGGCTATCGATCACGCCGTACATGCGCAGCATGATCTGCGTCTCCTCGGGGTCAGACAACCTGAAAACCGACGGATATCCCGCTTCGGACTGCATGATCTCGTGCGCCGCATCTATCGCCGTCTCCCAGTCTGCAAACATGTAGGAAAAGCGTTTGATCGTCTTTGGCAAATGGCGAAAAAACCGCAGTGACACATGGGTCAGCACGCCGAAAGCCCCTTCACTGCCCATCAAGATATGGCCGATATCCGGGCCGGTCGATTTGCGCGGGTAACAGTCTGTCTTGACCGTTCCGATGGGCGTCGCGTATTCCTGGCCCATCACGATGTCAGAAATCACGCCGTAATACGTGGAGTTTTGACCCGCTCCGCGCGTGACAACCCAACCGCCCACCGATGAATATTCAAAACTCTGCGGAAAATGGCCGCAGGTATACGCGCGTTTTGCGCCGAACAGCTTCATAGCGTCATTCAGGGTCTGTTCGAGCAGAGGACCGCTCATGCCCGCTTCCACAGTGACAATCTGATCTGTCTCATTGAAGCTGACCACCTTGTTAAAGCGCAGCCGCATATCGAGCGATATGCCGCCTTTTACGCATTCTACGCCGCGCGTGACGGAGGAGCCGCCGCCGTACACATACACGGGTATTTTTTCCGAAGCGCAGTAAGCCACGACCTTTTCGATCTGCTGTTTGGTATCGGGGTAAAGCACCGCATCGGGGAGGCAGTCTATCCTTTTGTCACGCAGGCGCATAATGTCGTACATGGTTTTGCCGTATGCCACGGACAACCGCGCATAATCGTCCGTTCGAACAAATTTGTCTCCCACGATTTCCTTAAAAACGTTCAACTGAGTTATTGTAAGATTGCAGGGAATATCGAATTTGACCTCGTCAAGCCCCAGATCCACTTTGTAATCACCAAAGTACGTATCATCAAGCTCGAACTTCTCCTTCAGTATCTTGAATAATGATTCTCTCGGTGCTTTGATCTGCTGCGGTTCTCCCCATTTAAACACGGAACGGTAAGAGTTCTGAGGAAACTCTCCTTTTACCCATTTGGGTTCGAAACCTTTGTATGGATGTGACACAGTCATTCTCCTTTCTTATATTTCATTCTTCTTATACAACGGCAACAGCCTGCTGAAAATCTTGCAGAAGACTTCTTCGAATATCTTTTTATACTTGTTATGCTCCTGCATATTTGGCAGAAACTCATCCTTTATATGCACCATACTTAACGCGGCTTCCTGTATATTTGAAAAAACACCCATAGCCGCAAACGCGACAATGGCGCTGCCGAGCGCCGTGGCTTCATAGGTTTGGATGCGATAAACGGGCAGACCAAACATGTTGGCTGTGATGCGGCAAATTTCATCGCTCTGCGAGCCTCCTCCCGCAATAAACAGCTTGCTGATTTTGATCTTGCCGCGGCGCTGCATGGTATAAAGCCCATCCATCAACGCGAAGTTGATGCCTTCGATGATCGCGCGGTAGATATGTATGCGCGTGTGAATATCCGAAAACCCGATGATCGCACCGCGGGCTTTTGGCATCACGACACCGGGCGTGAAATATGGCTGAAAAACAAGCCCATTGCACCCCGCGGGTATCTCGGCTAGTCGCGCATTGAGCAGCTGTTCGGGCGAAATGCCGATTTCACCGGCCTGCTGCACCTCCTTGGCGGCAAATTCTTTTTTAAACCATGAGATCAGCCAATAACCTCTGTACACCTGAACCTCGGGGTTGTAATGGTTTTTAAGCACCGCCGGGTATGCAGGGATAAACGGCAAAGGCTCCAGATATCTATCTATCGTAAACTGGATTGTCGCCGTCGTACCAAGGCCAATCGATGCCTTATCCGGTGTAATACACGAAAGTCCCAGCGTTTCACAGCCTTTATCGGAACCCGTCGCGATGAGCGGCAGTCCCTCGGGGATGCCCGTTTTTGCCGCCGCTTCCGCCGTAATCTGCCCCAGCGTTTCTCCCGGCTCTATCAGTTCCGTGAGCTTCTCTTTTTCAATATCGAACACGCAGCGCGTCAGCTCATTTTTGCCCATCCATCTGCGCGTGCGGCTGTTGATCGGAATGTGCCCGATCATATTGGCCACCGAATCCACCATCCTTCCGGTCAGTTGAAATGTTAAGTAACCAGATATCATTATGAATTTATAGGTCCGTTTCCAGATGTTAGGCTCATTTTCCATAATCCAATTGCAGGCCGAAATCTTGCGCTGCAATTCTATGGTGTCCCTCATGCCGACCAGGGATATCAGCATCATGCTGCCACGCGGGACGGGCTTGCTCAGCTTGCATTCTCGCTTATCGAGCCAGAGAATCGCGTCACGCAAAGGCTTGCCTCCATTATCTACGCACACGCAGGTATCGCGTATTGTGGTCACTGTTACGGCAATGATGTCTTGCCAGACAGAAGCGGCCTGCGCTTTTAGCCGGTTTGTGATATCGCCGATGGCATCCCAATAGACGTCTGGGTTTTGCTCTGCCCAGCCTGGCTGAGAAGAATAATACGGCTTTTCGAATTTCTGCTGGACTTTATGCAGGATATTGCCCGCTCTGTCGATCAGTATCACCCTGACGCTTTGTGTGCCAAGGTCTATCGTGAGTACGAGCGGATTTAACATAACAACCCCTCCTTTAACTCTCCCGATTTGAGAAAATCGCTCGTGGCGATCACATCACAGCCGGTCCCTAGGATATCCGCAACCACCGTCTCTCCGATGCCGACGCGCTGCGTGACCACCACTGATGCGAGCACGTGAATGAAAGCCGGAATCAGCTCTCTGGGGATCTCCCCTTTTGTTCTCACCGGCAAAGC
>JAEWQS010000182.1 GCA_023399095.1 Bacillota bacterium | reverse complement strand
TTGGCGGGTCATCGTCAAAGGGCTTTTTACCATGCTCTTCACGATCCTTGTTGATTTCTTCGCGCAATTGCTTCTCATATACTTTGGCTGCTACGGGTATGGCCTCTTTGATATTCTTTTTCATATTTGCATTAGCCTTGATGTGCGTTCCATCAACAAATACAACTTCCGGGGCCAGATATCCCGCGTATTCTACTTCGCTTAATATCCACTCAAATATCTGCTCCACCGTTTTTTCTGTGAATCGATGCAAAAAGTTGTAGCTGATTGTTGCGAAATGAGGTGTCGTCTTGTTCATGGGATATCCGATAAACCAACGGTATGCGATGTTCATCTCAACATCGGCTGCTGTCTGCCTTAGAGAACGTATTCCATACAAATGCTGAATCAGTACAATCTTGAACAGCACCACAGGGTCAATGCTCGGTCTGCCGTTATCCGGGCAGTACAGGTCTTCCACCAATTCATATATGCGGTCAAAATTCACTGCTGCGTCTATTTTTCTGAGCAGGTGTTCTCTTGGAACCAGATCATCCAGATTCACGATTTCAAGCGTTTTTCTGTTCTCTTCATTCTTGTTCAGCAACATTAATCACCCTATTTCATTGTACCAAAAAAGCCAGCTCATCGCTGACTTCTTTGACAGTCTGAAGCGCCGTAATTACGGCGCTTTTTGGTGGGCGATCGGGGGCTCGAACCCCGGACACCCTGATTAAGAGTCAGGTGCTCTACCAACTGAGCTAATCGCCCTTGTCAAGTGCAGCTTGGAGCGGGTGATGGGAATCGAACCCACGCAACCAGCTTGGAAGGCTGGGGCTCTACCGTTGAGCTACACCCGCGGATAAAGTGGAGCGGAAGACGGGATTCGAACCCGCGACTTCGACCTTGGCAAGGTCGCACTCTACCACTGAGTCACTCCCGCTCATAAATACCTGGTGCGGGCGAAGAGACTTGAACTCCCACGCCGCAAGGGCACTAGATCCTAAGTCTAGCGCGTCTGCCAATTCCGCCACGCCCGCCAGTTATTGCACCTTTTAAACGGCCCCCGTTTTCAGGCACTTTGGTATTCTAACACCTGAAACTTTATTAGTCAATATGCTATTTTCGTAAATATGAACTGTTTTTCAGGGATAGGAACGGGCATTTAAGCGCCCGCTCCGCAGCATTTTTTGTACTTTTTTCCGCTTCCGCATGGGCATGCTGAATTCCTGCCTACCTTGTCGGAGACAGCCTGCTTGTCCAGACGCCATTGGTCCCTGATTTCCCGGCGGCGCTGCTCGGTCAGAATGTCGTCCCAACCGGAGAGCGTATAAAGCCACTTTGCTTTACATTCATGCATGTTGTAGTATAGCTTTTCAAAATCAACCTCAAGCACAATATCTGTGCCCTCTTTAAGCTTGTCAAGATCATATTCCTTAACAAGGCTCGTGTTGATGCCGTCCATAAAACCGGCAAACACAACGCTCGACATGTCGAACTCACTTGCAAGCTCAGACAGCGTTCCACTGTAAAAATCGGCCTTACGCGCCAATATCTTTTTATACGCTTCTGTTTCAATACCAAAATACTCGTCCCAAAAAGCCTTTGTTTCTTCTGGTGCTTTTTGCGATTCGGCCATTCCCTGCCATTGACTGAATAAGCTCATTGACCTCTCCCCTATATCATTTTTTCCAGCGTCTGTTTAACTTGCTTGATAAACGCTTCTGTGCTAACCTTTTCTTTGTTTTTAAGCTCGCTTAGTATATATAGATCGCCCGTCATAACGCCCTGTTCGATGGTGCTGATAGACGCGGCTTCCAGTTTGTCCGCAAAGGAAACAAGATCTTCGTTGCCGTCAATCTCGCCGCGTTTTTTCAACGCGCCTGTCCATGCAAAAAGAGTTGCCATACAGTTTGTTGATGTCTCTTTGCCTTCAAGGTGTTTATAGTAATGCCTCGTCACCGTGCCATGAGCAGCTTCATATTCATAATACCCCTGCGGCGAAACCAGCACAGATGTCATCATAGCGAGGCTCCCATAGGCCGTCGCGACCATGTCGGACATGACATCACCGTCATAGTTCATGCAGGCCCAAATAAACCCGCCCTCGCTTCGTATTACGCGCGCAACAGCATCGTCAATCAGTGTATAAAAGTATTCAATGCATGCTTTTTCAAATTGATCTTTATATGTGGCTTCGAAAACCTCAGCAAATAAATCTTTGAATCGATGGTGGTACTTTTTGGATATTGTGTCTTTTGTTGCAAACCAAAGATCCTGCTTGGTATCCAATGCATAGTTAAAGCAGCTTTTTGCGAAGCTGTCGATTGAGCTGGTGGTGTTATACATACCGCGAGCAACGCCGCCTGCCTCATCATACTCAGCGATAAGCTGTTTATCGACCGATCCGTCGGCACGCGTGACCACAAGTTCAACTTTTCCTGCGCCATCAATCACGCATTCCTTCGCGTTATATAAGTCGCCAAACGCATGTCTCGCAATTGTGATAGGCTCTTTCCACGTTTTTACCGACGGCGAGATGCCTTTCACAAGTATCGGAGCCCGAAAAACAGTACCGTCCAACATTTCACGGATGGTGCCATTAGGGCTTTTCCACATTTTCTTTAGATTGTATTCTTCCACGCGCTGCGCATTGGGTGTGATCGTGGCGCATTTGACGCCCACACCGTATTTCTTAATTGCCAAGGCCGATTGTATTGTGACATTATCGTCAGTCTCATCGCGTTCCGTCAGGCCGAGATCATAATAATCGGTGTTGAGCTCTACATACGGCTCGATCAGATAATCCTTGATCATCTTCCATATGATGCGGGTCATCTCATCGCCATCAATCTCAACGAGAGGTACCGGCATTTTTATCTTTGTCATTGAAAAGCTCCTTTATTTAAAAACAAATATTTTCAGTAAAATCACATGTGCATATCATTTTACTCGACATATGGCAAAAACTCAAGCGATCAAACTTAGTCCAACATTGATAAATTCGATGCGCTGCCTTGCGCGGCTACGTCTGAGTCCCACATTTAATCATTGTTAGTTAATTATACCATTTCCGAGGAAACAATAAACCGCACAAAAAGGAACGCTTTTAAGCATCTGAACAGCGTTCCTTATCGTTGCATCATTCTTTTATAAGCGATTGGCCTGTCATTTCTTCCGGTTTAGCAAGACCTATCATGTTAAGCAGCGTTGGCGCAAGATCCGCAAGACGTCCGCCGGATTTGAGCTTCGCGTTTCTGAAACGTTCACTCACAAGAATCAACGGAACCGGGTTTATGGTATGCGCCGTGAACGGCCCTCCATTTTCATCAAACATCTTTTCGGAGTTCCCATGATCTGCTGTAATCAGCACTTCTCCGCCCATTTTGAGTATCGACTGGACAACCTTGCTGACACACGCGTCAACGGCCGTAACCGCCTTCACAGCAGCCTCAAGCACACCCGTATGTCCCACCATATCCGGATTCGCGAAGTTTAAAATCATCACGTCGTACTCACCCGACTCGATATGTTTGACGGCCTCGTCAGCCACCTCATAAGCGCTCATCTCGGGTTTTAAGTCATAAGTCGCTACCTTAGGAGAAGGTATCAAAAAGCGATCCTCTCCTTCATTCGGTTTCTCTACGCCGCCGTTGAAGAAAAATGTGACGTGCGCATATTTCTCCGTTTCCGCAATGCGGAACTGACGCTTTCCGTTGTTAGCCAGATACTCGCCGAGCGTATTGGTGAGCGTTTGAGGCTTATATGTCACATAGACGTTTTCAAAGGTCTTATCATATTGCGTCATGCACACATAATGGACATCAAAATACTTTCTTTCAAAGCCGTTAAAGTCCTTATCGATGAACGTGCGCGAGATTTCGCGCGCTCTGTCGGGACGGAAATTGAAGAATACGATGGAATCGCCCTCGCCGATTGTGGTCACTGGCTTCCCGTTCTTAACGATAACCGTCGGTAAAACGAACTCATCCATCTCACCCTTATCGTAGCTTTGCTGCATGGCTTGTACGGCAGAAGAGGCTATGAGTCCTTCTCCATTGACCATCACCGTATAAGCTTTTTGCACACGCTCAAAACGGTTGTCACGATCCATCGCGTAGTAACGACCCATCACCGTCGCAATCTGACCGATACCGATTTCTTTAATCTTTTCTTCAAGCTGCTCGATAAATCCAAGTCCACTGTCCGGCGGTACATCACGACCGTCCATGAAACAATGGATATAAACATTATCAAGACCGCGCTGTTTGGCCATTTTCAGCAGCGCATACAGATGTTCATTATGGCTGTGAACACCGCCATCGGATATAAGTCCGTATGTGTGGAACTTTGTGCCTCTATTCTTCGCGTTTTCCATTGCTTCGATGAGCTCTGGCTTTTGAAAGAAGCCACCGTCGATGATATCTTTGGTGATGCGTGTAAGTTCCTGATACACGATACGTCCCGCACCGATGTTCAGGTGACCGACTTCCGAATTGCCCATCTGGCCTTCAGGCAGCCCCACATCCATACCGGATGCACCAACCAGCGTATTGGGATAATTGTCTAACAGCTCAGTAATGGCAGGAACACCCGCGATTTTTATGGCGTTCCCAGTTTCGTCTTTACTGCAGCCAAAACCGTCCAATATCATTAATGCCGTGAGTTTTTTTGTCATAATTGTCACTCTTAGAATTTAACGATCTGAGAAAAATCCTCGGCTTTAAGCGCTGCGCCACCGATGAGTCCGCCGTCAATTTCGGGCTTTGCCATAAGCTCCGACGCATTTGAAGGCTTCATGCTGCCGCCGTATTGAATGCGGACGCTTTGTGCCGCATCGTCGCCAAACACTTGTTTTACAGCGTTTCTGATTGCGCCGATCGTATCATTGGCATCTTCCGACGTGGCCGTTTTTCCTGTTCCGATCGCCCAGATGGGTTCGTATGCGAGCACAACGCCTTTTACTTCCTCGGTGCTTAAACCAAGCAAGGCAAGCTTTGTCTGCTTGCAGACGATTTCAGATGTGATACCGGATTCTCTTTCCTCCAGCGTCTCACCCACGCATACAATCGGCACCAGACCAGCCTGGAGCGCAACCTTAGTTTTTTTATTGACACCTTCGTCGGTTTCTCCGAAATACTGACGTCTTTCAGAGTGTCCGAGAATCACGTATTTTACGCCTAAAGCAAGCAGCATATCAGCAGATACTTCCCCCGTGAAAGCACCGTTCTTCTCAAAATGCATATTCTGTGCACCCAGCTTAATGTTGGAGCCCGCAAGCGCTTGTGCAGCGGCCGCCAAGTTAACGAAAGGCGGGCAAACAACGATATCCACGTTGTTGACATCATTGACAAGCGGAATCAGGCCTTCTATAAGAGCCTTTGTCTCTTCTGTCGTCTTGTTCATCTTCCAGTTTCCAGCAATAATTGGTTTTCTCATTTTACATCCTCCAATAAAATTTTCTTGGTAATCTTTAAAAAAGGGTTACCCCAAAGAGAGCAACCCCCATAACATCTTACTTATGAACACACTCTCTTATTTGTCCAAAAGTGCAACCACACCCGGAAGCTCCTTGCCTTCAAGGAACTCAAGGCTCGCACCGCCGCCGGTGGAAATGTGCGTCATAGAATCTGCGTATCCGAGAATCTTGACCGCTGCCGCGCTGTCGCCGCCGCCAATGATCGTGATTCCGTCGCAATCTGCCATTGCTTTGGCTACAGACTTTGTTCCTTCAGCAAATGCTTCCATTTCGAAGACGCCCATCGGCCCGTTCCACACAACCGTCTTGGCCGTACGGATTTTATCGGCATAAAGCATGCGCGTTGTCGGCCCGATATCAAGCCCCATCCACCCAACTGACATATGCTCAACGGGAACAACCTGGGTTTTTGCTTTGGCATCAAATTTATCTGCTTCAATCGCATCCACAGGCAAGAACAAGCCAACACCTTTTTCCGACGCTTTCTTCATCAAATTCAGAGCAAGATCAAGGCTTTCTTCGTCCACAAGAGAATCGCCGACCTCGTAGCCTTTTGCCTTTAAGAATGTGTAAGCCATACCGCCTCCAATGATAATGGAATCCACTTTGCTTATAAGATTATCGATAACACCAATTTTGTCGGCGACTTTGGCACCACCGAGAATCGCGATAAAAGGACGCACCGGATTATCCAACGCACCGCCGAGAAAATCAAGCTCTTTGCCAATCAGGAAACCAGCGACAGCAGGAATATACGCCGCTACACCGGCGGTAGACGCATGCGCTCTGTGACATGTACCGAAAGCATCACTCACAAAAATATCAGCGTAGGATGCAAGCTGTTTTGCGAATTCGGGATCGTTCTTTGTCTCTTCCTTATGAAAGCGAACGTTTTCGAGAAGAACAATTTCGCCTTCCTGTATATTGTTCACCGCTTCTTTTGCTTCCGAGCCAATCACATCAGCTGCAAAAGTAATTTTGCGCCCCAGCAGCTTTTCCAGCCGAACCGCAACCGGCGCGAGAGAAAACTCAGGTTTAAATTCGCCCTTCGGACGACCCAAATGAGAACAAAGAATGATCTTTGCGTTTTCACCAAGCAAATACTGTATTGTAGGCAGCGCGGCTACAATTCTTGTCTCATCCGTGACTTCTTTTTTGTCGTTGAGCGGCACATTAAAATCCACCCTGACAAGAACCTTTTTACCACGGACATCAATGTCCTTGACTGTCTTTTTATTCATAATGGCTCCTTCATGCAAATATGTTGATACTCAAAGAGTATAATAATCTCAAATAATTTTATTCGAAAAAAAGGTAAAAAGCAAGAAAAAGTTATATCTCCACATGCTTATTCGGAATATTTTGCATTATTTTTCCTGAAATATCAGAACATATCCGGAAACCCACTCTGCCGCATGGCTTCGTAAACTACAATGCTGACTGAATTGGAAAGGTTAAGCGATCTTAATCTGGGTCTCATCGGAATTCGGATGCTGTTGTCAGGGTTTGAGAATATAAGCGACTCGGGCAATCCCTTTGTCTCTTTACCAAACAGCAAATAACATCCATCCTCGTATTCCACCTCATGATAGGCTCTTTTTGCTTTGGTGGAACAATAATAAAAAATGCCGCCGTTCGTCTCAGTAAAAAAACACTCAAGGTTTTTATGAAGCTTCACATTAAGATGAGGCCAATAATCAAGACCGGCGCGTTTCAAATGCTTGTCTTCAATACTGAAGCCCAGCGGCTCCACAAGATGAAGCTGTGCTCCTGTCACTGCGCATGTCCTCGCTATATTGCCTGTGTTCGCGGGTATTTCCGGTTCAACCAGAACGATGTTTAATCGCATTCTATTGCTCCCAATTATGTTTTACCGACACATTATACATAACTATTTTTGATAGAGCAAATTCTCGCAGTGCGGAAAACAGTTTATTTTTATCGATTTTCAATATTGATACATATTGGCAAACCATTTTTTTTATAATATAATGCTCTAATAATTAAGAACACCACTGACCGAATAGACTATAATAGATAAGTGATTGGAGTATATATGTCGAACGGACAGAAAAGCTTTGTCAAAGGTGCGGCCATCCTTGGCGTCGCCGGTTTAATCGTTAAGTTTATCGGTGCGATATTCCGCATACCGTTAACAAATATCATCGGTGCCGATGGCATGGCTAACTATCAGGTGGCTTACCCGATTTATGCGGCGCTTGTTGTGATATCCACTGCAGGCTTGCCCGCGGCGATTTCAAAGCTTGTATCGGAACGCGTCACACTGGGAGACTACCGCGGTGCCCACAAGGTATTCCAGTCTGCATTCAAGCTGCTGTTAATTATCGGTGTCGCTTCAACATTGGTGATGCTTGCACTTTCAGGTGTGCTTGCAAATGCGGCTCAGATCCCTACTGCGAAATTGTCTTTGCTCATGATCGCACCATCGCTGTTCTTCGTATCCATTCTCTCTGCATACAGAGGATATTTTCAAGGCCTGCAGATGATGTCCCCCACGGCAATTACACAGCTTATTGAACAGATTGTCAAATTGGGAGCCGGTCTCTATTTTGCATGGCTTTGGTATCCCAAGGGCGTGGAATACGGAGCGGCCGGAGCGCTTTTGGGTGTATCCATCTCGGAGATCTTCGCTCTCGCTGTCATCATTTTTCTGTACAATCGCCGAAAAAAACAGATAAAGCAAAAACGCCGTCAGTCAGCCAGTATCACTTTTCAATCCAGACGGTCGACAGTTAAAGACCTGCTGTACACGGCAATTCCGATTACGCTCGGTGCATGTCTGATGCCCATTGTTAATTTCCTCGATACACTGATTGTGACAAACACCATGGCCTCCATAGACTACTCAGCCTTTAATCCGCTTACCCCAAAAACCAGCTTTGGCGTCCTCACCGGTTCTGTGAATCCTCTCATTAACATGCCGGCAGTTCTCTCTCTTGCGCTATGTATGAGCCTTGTTCCTGCTATATCTGAAGCGCGTGCACAAAAGAGTCAGCTCATGGTGAGTTCTCGCTCGGCAATGGGTTTTAAGCTCTCAATATTAATCGGGCTGCCTTGTGCGGTTGGGATGTATTTATTGGCTGGGCCCATCATATCCCTACTGTATTCTTCGGGTCTGGAACCTCAGGAAATCCTGGTGGGTACTCAGCTTTTGCAAACGCTGTCGATAGGTGTGCTGTTTCTAACGCTGCTTCAGACAATGACGGGTGTGCTTCAAGGTGCCGGACATCCCACAATACCGCTTGTGAATCTGGCCATCGGAGCTGTCGTTAAAGTGGTTATCAGCATTGTTCTTATACGCGTTCCTTCGATCAACATCAACGGTGCAGCACTGGGTACCGCCGCATGCTATGGTATCGCCGCAATCTTAAACTTGGCCTATGTCATTAAGATAACAAAACCATCAATTAAGCCGTTTTCCGGGGTGCTCATGCCGCTCTTATCCACCGCGGCGATGGGCGCAGTGGTCTACTTTATGTATAATTCGATTTCTACCTCACTTGGAAAAACCACGACTACGCTTCTTTGCATCGCAGCTGCTATGATTGTTTACATCGTGATGCTGTTTATTACAAGGTCTATCAGCAAAGATGATATGGAATTCATTCCCGGCGGCGGGCGCATCACGCGCTTAATGAGAAAGCTGGGGTTCTGGGAGAACTGATATGCATTTAACAATTGCGAGTATGTATCCGGATGGCAGAATCAATGAGAACGTGCGGGAAACGGCACGCCGTGCTTGCCATGTGATATTGCAGACAAAAATAGGACAGGCACTCGATGATGCGGGCATCGCATACGAAACACTTGACAGCTTATATGAAGCCTCTGACGATTTTGATGCTCTTACTGATGCAGCCTGTGAAAAGCTGCTTCACGATAATACGCTGTTTATCGTACTTGGCGATATTTGCCGTAACATCATTGCGGCAAAAGCCGTCAAACGCTTGATTAAGAATGGTGGCCAAGTCAGCGTGATACCAGGCGGCAGCCCCGCGCTTTGCGCGGCATTCGCGGCAGGCGTGGCCGATGGCACTCACGGTGTCACAATGTTCAGTGCCTCTTCGTTTACGCAGGTTTGGGATACGGATGCCGTTGTTGTGATTGATGAGATTGACTCTCAGTTTAAAGCCTCTGAGATCAAATTGAGCCTCTCGCGCGTCTATGATGATGAACATTCCGTGTTCTTAACTGACACGCGCAGCAATATTGGGAAAATCATTCCACTTTGCCTTCTTGACGCGGAGCCATCTTACGGTTATTATACTAGCGTGGTTGTCCCTTCCAGTTTATTGGAGCAAAAACGCCGTTACACATTTTCCGACCTTGTGTCTGTCATGGAACGGCTGCGATCAAGGACGGGCTGTCCGTGGGACAAGGAACAGACTCACGAGAGCTTAAAGCGTTATCTGGTGGAAGAAAGCTATGAAGTGCTCGAAGCCATTGATGACGGTGATATGGACGCTTTATACGACGAGCTTGGCGATGTGCTTTTGCAGGTGGTCTTCCACGCGAGAATCGCGCAGCAGCAGGGTGAGTTTGACATCAGTGATGTGACGACAGCGATTTGCGCGAAGATGATATCCCGGCATACGCATATATTTGGCAGTGCCGTCGCAAATTCACCCGATGATGTGATAAAGAATTGGGAGCAGATCAAAAAGGGCGAAAAAGGTCAGCGGTCGCAGACAGAGGTGCTTCAGAGTGTTCCAAAGAGCATGCCCGCGCTGATGCGCAGCGGCAAGGTGCAGCACAAGGCCGCTCATGTAGGTTTTGATTTCAGCAATGCAGAGCAGGCCTTTGAAAAGCTACGCGAAGAGATTGAGGAAGTGCGGCAAAGCAAAGACAATGATGAGCTTGCTGAGGAATGCGGAGATTTGCTATTCTCCGCTGTCAATGTGGTACGGCTGCTGGGTATAGAGCCTGAGACCGTGCTGCAAAAGGCCACAGATAAATTTATTACTCGCTTTGCAATCGTCGAGCACCTCGCTAATGAGCAGCACATCGACATGCGAAGCTGTGGCATTGAAAAGCTTGATGAACTTTGGGAGAAAGCTAAAATTGCAGATTGACGGAAAAAAAAGTTTTCGTTATATCAAAATGGTGTTATATAATACCAAATAAACTCATTTTTAAATCAGGAGGATCATTTTATGAACAAAACAGAATTGGTTGAAGCAGTTGCTCAACAATCCAGTCTCACAAAAAAAGATACGGACGCATGTCTGTCAGCGCTTATCGGCGTCATCAGCGAAGCTTTAAGCAATGGCGAAAAAGTACAGTGGACAGGTTTTGGTTCTTTTGAGCTGAGACAGAGAGCAGCGAGAAAAGGCGTTAATCCGGCAACAGGTGCTCAGATTGACATTCCTGCTTCCAGCGCTCCGGCATTCAAACCCGGAAAAGCCTTTAAAGATGCACTGAACAAATAAAACAAGCCTGATGGAAAAGCAGAGTTAATCGACTCTGCTTTTTTGATTTCCGAAGTTATGACGTACAAGAATATCCTACATTATTGGACTTATTTCATACAACTTTTACAATACTTTTCCGCATAAGGATGCTATAATAATATAAAATCTAAGGAGCTTGACGTGAGTAAAGACAATCGCTTAAATATCAGTCATTATATTACGCTTTTGCTTCTTGGCCTCTATTGGGTCTCTTACGGCCTATATATCAGGCTGTATTACAAACTCCGTTCTAAGGACAAAAACGTTCTTCCCAAGAAAGGCCCATATTTACTGCTTGCCAATCATAGCAACAATTTTGACGGCCTGTTTCTTCAGTATATTATCAAAAGACCTATTCATTTCGTGGTTACCGATGCCATGTTTAAAAAGAAAGTGCTGGGCAAGCTTTTGGAATTGGTGGGCTACATTCCTAAGCGAAAGCTTGTGACAGACAGCAAGGCCATCCGTCAAATTATTCGCACTATTAAACAAGGTGGCATAGTCGGCATATTTCCGGAAGGCGGCAGAAATTGGGATGGCAAAACGGGGTCTATCTCCCCCGCCACATACCGCCTCGCCGAGCTTCTCGGTGTGCCTATCGTGACAGCGTGCATAAAAGGCGCTTATCTTTCCGAGCCGCGCTGGGCCGACACAAAGAGACGCGGAATGGTTGAGGTGAGCTTTGAAGCCCATGATGTTAAAGGAACCAAACCAAAATTGAAAGACATTGAGCGAAGCTTGGCCAAGGCACTCACACACAACGAAGCGATCTGGCAAAAGCAAAGAAAAATTGCATTTAAGGGCAAGGCGTTATCCAAAGGATTTGAGCGCCTGCTTTTTGTTTGCCCCACCTGCAAACGAATTGGAACGATGGATTCTGCTGATGAACGTGTTCTATGTATGGCCTGCGGAGCCGCTTATCGTCTTGATGCTTATGGATTTGTCCATGCCATTCATGGTGATTTGCCTGCCGATAACACACCTGAGCTAAATGATTGGCAGCTTCGTCTGCTGACTTCGCGTTTTTCCAACTCTGAGCCCGACATTGTCCTTATGTCTGATGAAGGCGCAAATCTATATTGCGCTTCATCTGCGCAGCAGCCTTTTGAGCTTGTGGAAGAAGGTTCACTTAGTCTGAAAAGGGATAAAATGATAATCGGGCAACGCGTGTTTGATATATCGCAAATGCACGGCATTTCTGTCTATTTTAAGTCGGATCTCGAGTTCCGTCACAAGGGGCTGGATTATAGAATTGGTTTTAATGAAAAACGCGTGTCCGCATACAAATGGAATTGCGCACTTGAAGTCATCAAAGAACTGTATAAAGGAGATTGAAAAATGGGTTTAGAGGGTGGATGGAACACAGTCTTACAGTTTACTTTTCTTCTGACCTTGCTGGGCGTATCACTCATCATCAAGTCTAATATATCGTTTTTTAAACGTCATCTCGTGCCTACGGCATTATTCGGCGGATTGCTCGGTCTCCTTCTGGGGCCGGAGGTATTAAAAATTATTCCATTTGATACTGATATGCTTGAAGATATGGTTTATCACTTTATGGCAATCGGTTTTATTGCGATGGCTTTAAAAAAACGCAGCCGCAAATCCACTGAAAACATAACAAATACTGGATTCGCTATTGTCAATACATATATCTGGCAGGCGACATTGGGCCTTGGTATTACGCTTGCTCTGTTCTATACGGTTATGCCGGAGTTGTTTCCTGATTTCGGCCTTCTTCTTCCCCTCTCTTATGCGCAAGGGCCCGGCCAGGCATTTTCAACCGGTCAGTCTTTTGAAATGCTCGAGCCCGCTTCCAAAGCCCTGCAAAACGGCGGCAACATCGGCCTTACACTCGCTACCTTCGGATTTCTTTGGGCAATTATCGGCGGTATCCCTTTTATGTACTTCCTGAGGAAGAAATATAAGCAAGAAAAGAAATCGGGTGTTTCCTCAAGTGAGACCACAACATCTACATCTCCTGATGTTCAGGATCATACAAGCCGTGTGCCGATTACGCTGTATCTTGACGACTTAACCACACAGGCCATACTTATTGGCGTCTGCTATCTGCTGACTTACTTGCTTCTTATCGGTCTTGAGGCCATCCTTGGGGCTCAAAGCACACTGATGAAGCTTTTCTGGGGCTTCCAGTTCCTGTTTGGCACGCTGATTGCAATGGGTGCCCGGGCTATTATTAATCAGCTATACAAGAAAAATATGATTCGCGTCGATTATGCGGATAACTATCTGTTACAGCGCATTTCATCCACGGCGTTCGATATTATGATCGTGTCTTCAATCTGCGCTGTTTCGCTCTCTGTGCTGGCGCAGTACCTCGTACCGGTGTTGATACTCACAACAGTGGGCGGTCTATTCACAATGTTCTACTCCGCTAAAATGGCGAAATGGATTTACAGAGAAGAAAAAATGGAGCATGCCATCGCATTATACGGCATGTGGACGGGAACCGTCGTGACGGCTATGGCGCTGCTAAAAGAGGTTGACCCCGAAGGCAAAACAAGTGTGCCCGAGAGTCTCGTGCTGGGAAGCGGCTTCGGCGCCATTATCGGCATTCCTTTAATGATGGTATTAAGTATTCCTGTCTCAGCCTGGGTGGATGATAAACCCTGGCTGTATATCGTGACGTTTGCCATTTTCGCAGTGTATTCTGCCATATGCCTTTTCGGTATCAGACTCAGCAAAAAGCTGCATGCCAAGCGGCTAAAAAAATAATTATTTAGTTTTCGTTTTAGGGGGACAGTCTATAATGACTGAAAGAAACAACAAGCTTTCGACAAAAGTAAAACTTGGATATGGCATAGGGTCATTATCCTACGGGATTCCGTTTCAGCTCGTATCCTCGCTATTTGTCTTTTTTTCTACAGAAGTGCTAGGCTTATCCGGCGTTCTTACCGGCGGTCTCGTGTTTGTCAGTACGATATGGGATGCTGTGACAGATCCCATTATGGGCTATATCTCCGACCATACAAGTAAGAAAATATTTCTTGGGCGACGGCTGTTCTATGTCCTGATTGGTTCGGTCGGTCTTGCCCTATGCAGTTTGCTTTTATGGCAGGTTGATGCCAGCCTTCCTTACCTGACCAAAGCCGCGATATTAGGACTGCTGCTCATACTTCTCAAAACCTTCTCTACCGTTTACACCACGCCTTATATGGCGCTTGGTGCCGAGCTGTCGAAGGATTACAACGAGCGTACCGCCGTCCAATCCTTTCGCACGGCTTTCTTCTTCCTCGGCTTCATGTTTCCTGCAATCGTCGGCATGGCCGTTTTCTTTCGCCCGACGCCCGAATATGAAAACGGTCAGCTGAATCCGCAGTCTTACGTGTCGCTTTCTATCGTAACATCCATCATTACGCTTGTTTGCGCAGTTATTTGTATTGCTTTGACTCGTCGCAATCAGGCTGTTTATTCGGTTCCGAAAATTAAAAGAAATCCATTAAAAGGTATATTCAAAGAGACTGCTGAGGCCCTCAAATGCAGCGATTTTCGCAATGTTAGCCTGAGCCTGCTCTTTATCAATATGGCAATGGGTATTGTGGGATCGGTGGGTATGCACGTTTTCACATACACGTTTTGCTTTAACAACCGTCAGATTGCAATCGTCTTTGGGGCACTGTTCATAATGGCCCTGATCGCCCAGCCTTTCTGGCTCTTTATTGCCAACAAATACGAGAAGAAAACGGCTCTCAAAGCATGCTTGATCATCAATCTTGTTGTTACTGTATTTTTTGTTATTGCTGTGATCGCCAATCCGTGGGTATCGCAGCATTACCTCATCGTTTTGCCGCTTTCTATGCTCATGGGCTTTTCCATGGGCGGCAGCATCGCTTTGCCCTATTCCATGATCTCGGATACCATTGATAAGGACGCCTACTATTCAGGTACACGCAAGGAAGGTGTGTTTTACGGATGTGCCACATTCATGTTTAAGCTTTCACAATCATTGTCTGCGATGTTTGTGGGCTCGCTGCTTGACATCATTCATTTTGATTCAAAAATCGTTCAGGCACCGGCAGTTTATTTAAAGCTGGGTATGATTCTGCCTGTTGGTTTCCTCATATGTTTCGTTCTCGCGCTTGTGTTTATCAAAAAATATACGCTGAACCGCGAGATTGTGGCAAAATATCAGTCTGACATCAGTGACAGCACGCCTCAATAAGTTCCAGCTTGAATTTTAAATAGCCTTCCTGATTATCACTGTCGCTCACGACAACGGATGTGATCCCGAGGGTTTTCATAAATTCTAAAAAAATGATTGCGCCAAAAACGATAACATCCGCCTTCTTCTCAGGTAAACCGTTTATCGCTTTGCGCTGCTCTTTTGTTTTGCTTTTTAGCATCTCGCAGAGTTCCTGCGCTTGCGGCAGCGTGATCACGTGGCCTTGTACGCGTTCCGATATATATTCGGTCAGTCCAATATCCAGCGCGGCCAGTGCCGTCGCTGTGCCGCCGATACCGGTATAACCAAGGTTGCCCACGTCCGGCACCTGAGAAAACGTCTTGGCCGCGAGTGCATGCGCTTGCTCAAACGCCTGCGGGTCAGCGTCGTCACCACTGGGGAACATTTGATGCATGCGTACCGTTCCGATTCGAAAGCTGTGCGCATACCGCACATCGTTTAAGCTCCCCTGCATCACTTCGGTGCTTCCTCCGCCGATATCGAACATCGCGCCTTCACCGTCTATGCAACCTGCAAATCCCAGCAGCGCTTCTCTGTCACCCGAAATGATATCGATGTCAACGTCGCATTCATTCCTGATGAAATGGCAGAACGCTTCTTTGTTTTCCGCGTCGCGCACGGCGCTTGTGGCAAATGCGAAAAAGTCATTTTTGTTGACGCTGTATTCTTTGCTTATCTGAAGATATTCGAGCAAAGCTTGCTTTGTGCGCGCCATGGCAGCAGGAATAATCACTCTTTTGTCAACCATACCCTCACCCACGCGAATAAGCCTCAGCGTCTTATAATCAGCAACAACGCATTCATTTTCAATATGGGCAATCATGAGCCTTGCCGAGTTTGTCCCAATATCCACCACTGCATAACGTTTCATCTTTTATGTCCTCTCTATCTTGCCGAATAAAAAAAATGTTTTATCAGATGTAATAAATACGCTTTTTAATGCACTTGAGGCATTATATCGCTGATTGTACCCGCCAGCAAGAAAAAGACGATTGTTGATAACTATATGCGTGAAAAATGAAGGCAAAAAAACTCATTCACTTTCGAATGAGTTTCTTATTGCTAATCTTCATTGTCTTCAGGCTAATCTTCATTGTCTTCAGGCTGATTTTCACTATCCTCAGCAGGAGTTAGAACATACTCGTTATCATAAACAAAACCAAACTTCTCACGCGCCTCATTTTCGACATAGTCCTGCGTATTCATATATTCGCTTTTGTGTTCCAAGCGGTCTTTTTCTGTTTTTGTTTGCTCATATTGCTCGCTCAGAGCCTTTTGTTCGTCCAGCAAGGTGTCTATATTCGATTGCTGAATATATATGGATACCCCCACATAAACCAGAAAAAAGGCCAACAGCAACAGCTTGAACCTAAACTTGATTTTTCGCTTTTTCATATGTCCTCACAAAACGACTCGGATGATATTTCATCTCTTAATCAGTTTATAAACCATTTATTGCTTGTCTAAACAACATTATTATTGCCTGAGACTGGACAAACATATTTATTACGAAGTCCCCCAAAAGCGAAGCTTTATGGGGTGTGATTCCACAATATTGATATGTTTTTCCGTCTTCGTAATAGGTTTCGACGCAAAATATACGACTCCTGTGAATATTGCAAAATCTCCTTATTTCTTATTATCTTTGTTTTTTGAGAGCCATTTTCTTAGTTTCCTCGCCAAAAAAGATAAGAACGGCGAAATTCCCGCCATGTATAGCGCAAATCCGAGTACAAATCCGACAAACGTATAAAGCCGGAGCTCACCAGCGTTAGCGGCATACATAACGGCCACGACAATGGCTCCCAGCGTGACAATGAACATGGTATCGAGCAATGCCGTGACCCATTTGCCTGTCTTAAAAGACCTGCGTATCCCCCTGTAAACGTCATAAGCGAAGCCCGCGATCATGCCGCCGTATAACGTGATCAGGAAGATGTAGATTTGTGGCACCGTCGTTTCCATGCTGCACCTACCTGAACATCTTGGAGAAAACGCCGCGTTTTGTGCGCTGCTCCTCATGATCCGCATAATCGATGCTTTGGATCTTTCCTTCCAATACAAGCTGTCCGTCGTCCAGATTGAGCTTGTTAATATGCAGGTCCTCTCCCGTCACTGTGATGAAGCCATGATTGGTCAGCAGTATGACCTCGACTTCATTGAAACTGTCAACATCTTCCACAGCTGTGATGATGATCTTTTCCCGTGAATCAATAACCACCTTGTGCGGCGAGTTATTGACAGGCCTTTCTCTTTGCTCGTCAATATACATGATAAAAACTCCTTTGCATGGGATGCACACTAAAATATATGCCGCTGCAAAGTCATGTATACTATTCACAACAAAAGTCTATTTGATCAGCAAAGAAGGTTTGAAGTGCTTGTCTGGCACAGAATATGGCTTGCCATATTTCTCTATATCGCGAACACGCCCGTTAAAAGTGATTGCGCAGGACGGACAAAAAGAGTAGCATCTCAGGCACTGTGTACAATTTCCCGCAAACGCTGGGAAATCCTTGAGCGTGATGTTATCCATCGGACAAAATTTCGCGCAAAGGCCACACTGCGTGCACCTGTCTTTATCAACGCCCACGCTATTGCGCAATCTTTTTGCAAATAAACGGTATGGCCCGCGCTGAAGCATACCCAGCAGAAAACTGTAGCGTCCTTTAATGCGCGCCTGTCCGCTCAACAGTTTTGTGACATACTGCTCGACCTGGATTTCTGAATTTGCCAAAATGCGTTTAATGCCTTTTTCATCTGGCGGGCCCCAAAAACCGTGAACAATGCTCGCATTGGATGGCATTGTAAAATGTTCGGCTGTATCGATGATGAGTCCCTTGTTTTTCAGTCGTTCATGCGCTATCCATGCGCCATCTCCCGAATAGCACATCTGTGTGCAGAAAACGTGAATGTGCTTGCCCTTTTCGGATTCCGGCAGTGCATCGATAAAGCGTTTACAAGGCTCCGGCAAATCAGAGCTATATACAGGCCAGCCAAACAGAACAAGATCGGCGGTTTTTATCCACCAATCTGCTTTCTTGGGTGTCAGTTTATCAATTGATACAGCCGAAGCGTTGATGTTTTTCGCGTCTAGCTGTCTTTTGATGCGATCGGCAACCCACCAAGTATTTCCTGTTCCGCTAAAATAGAAGATAACTGCCGTATACATATTATGAACTCGCCAGATATGCGTTGATAAATGCGTCCAGTTCACCATCCATCACCGCAGCCACATTGCCTGTTTCTTCGCTCGTGCGATGATCTTTAACCATGCTGTACGGATGAAACACATATGAACGAATCTGACTGCCCCATTCAATCTTTTTCAGCTCGCCCTTTATCTCTTGAATTTCTTTCATCTTTTCGTTTTCGCGTCTTTCAATAAGCTTAGATTTGAGCATGCGCATCGCAGTTTCTCTGTTCTGGATCTGCGAGCGCTCATTCTGGCACTGCACCACGATATTCGTCGGAAGGTGGGTGATGCGTATTGCGGATTCCGTTTTGTTGACATGCTGGCCGCCTGCGCCTGATGCTCGATATGTATCCACGCGCAGATCGTCCGAATTGATTTCGATGTCGGCATCGTCATCCTCTAAGTCAGGCATCACGTCCAGCGACGCAAACGACGTATGCCGCCGCGCGGATGAATCGAAAGGCGATATACGTACAAGACGGTGTACGCCTTTTTCCGCTTTTAAATAGCCGTATGCGTTCATCCCTAAAACTTCAAAAGTCACACTCTTTACGCCAGCCTCATCGCCCGCCAGAAAGTCCAACACACGAACAGAATACTTTTTGCGTTCGGCCCAGCGTGTATACATGCGGTAAAGCATTTCCACCCAATCCTGCGCTTCGGTGCCGCCCGCGCCCGCGTGCAGCGAAAGTATCGCGCCGTTGGCATCATATTCGCCGCGAAGGAGTGCTTTTAAGCGAAGCTCCGAGACATCCATACGCAGCGACGCAAGCTCATTTGAAAGCTCTTCGGCCATGTCGCCGTCGCCGGACTCCTCAACAAGCTCCAGCATGACAGCCGCATCTTCCAGCCTTTGCGTAATCTTGCCGAACTGTTCCAGTTTATCTTCAATGGGTTTTACCTTTTTGGTGACCTTATGCGCTTCCTTGATATCATCCCAAAATCCAGGCGCTTCCATTTGAGCCTGCATCTCAGACATTTCCTTTTTTAGCGTCTCAATACCCAGCGCCGTCGCGGCTTCCTTTGTCAGCGTCTTAATTTCTGTCAATGCCAGTTTGGCTTCATCTGTCGTCAGCATAGTCTCCTCTTACTGCTCCTGTCCGCAACAATTCTTGAATTTTCTACCGCTCCCGCACGGGCAAGATGAATTTCGACCGACCTTATTGCCACTTGAATCCAGCACCTTCTTTGGCGGATCCACCGTTTTGGGCGCTTCCCGCTGCTGGGGCTTTGAGGTCAGCTTCACGTGGAAGAGCATTGTCAGCGTATCCTGCTGGATATCTCGCACCATCTCTTCAAACATGTCGAAGCCCTCGTTGCGGTATTCGATGATAGGATCACGCTGGCCGTAAGCGCGAAGACCGATGCCCTGACGCAGCTGATCCATCGCGTCGATATGCGCCATCCATTTCTCATCCACCACACGCAGCAGTATGATGCGCTCTATTTCGCGCATGCTCTGACCGCCCGATTCAATTTCTTCTTCCTTGTGCTTATATAACACCATCGCTGTGTCGAGCATTCGTTGTTTGGCCTTATCCGGCGTTAAGTTTTCGATCTCTTCGGCTTTGAAGAACTTCATCCCTCTTGGCAGGAACACCTTGTTGAAGTATTCATTTAAGCTCTCAAGGTCCCATTCTTCGGGGTAGACATTAGCAGGACAATATACAGTCACCATCTCGTCGATGAGTTGCTTAAGCATATCCACGATTTTCTCGCGCATATCCTCGCCTGTGAGCACAGACCGGCGCTGCGAGTAAATCAGCTCACGCTGTTTGTTCATGACATCGTCGTATTGCAGCACGTTCTTTCTTATTTCATAGTTGCGCGCTTCGATGCGTTTTTGTGCGGATTCAATCTGACGTGTCAATAATCCAGCCGCGATCGGAATATCGTCGCCCTTGCTCACCGCGCTCATGATACCCTGTATGCGTTCTCCGCCGAACAAGCGCATCAGATCGTCTGAGAGCGAAATAAAGAACACTGACGAGCCCGGATCTCCCTGGCGACCGGAGCGGCCTCTAAGCTGGTTATCAATACGTCTTGATTCATGACGTTCCGTACCCACTATGTGCAGGCCTCCGAGATTAACCACTTCGTCGTGCTCGGGCTGCATGGACTTTTTGTGCCTTTCGAGCAGTTCCGCATAGCGTTTACGTGCTCTTAAAATATCTTCGTCATCAGTCGGCGCGTGACCAATGGCCTGCTCAATAAGTTCCTCGGTGAAATCTTCAAGGCGCATATCCGCACGCGCAGAAAAATCCGGGTTGCCGCCGAGTATAATATCGGTACCGCGGCCAGCCATATTTGTCGCTATAGTCACTGCGCTCTTTTTGCCCGCCTGAGCCACAATCAAAGCTTCTTTTTCATGGTTCTTGGCGTTAAGCACGTTGTGCTTGACACCCGTACGAACGAGCATGCCCGAAAGCCGTTCGGATTTCTCCACCGAAACCGTACCCACCAACACAGGCCGTCCGGTTTCATGTATGCGCTTGATTTCCTCCACAACAGCACGGAATTTGCCTTCCTCAGTCCCGTAGATCACGTCATTCATGTCGTCACGGATCATTGGCTTGTTCGTGGGTATCTGCACCACATCAAGGCTGTATATTCCCTGAAACTCGTCCTCTTCGGTTTTTGCCGTACCCGTCATGCCCGAAAGCTTGTCGTACATACGGAAATAGTTCTGGAATGTGATGGTTGCCAGTGTACGCGTTTCGCGCTCCACCTTGACGCCTTCTTTGGCTTCAATCGCCTGATGCAAGCCTTCAGAATAGCGGCGACCCACCATCAAACGCCCTGTGAACTCATCCACGATCATGACCTGTCCGTCTTTGACGACATAATCGATGTCGCGTTTCATGAGGTTGTTCGCTTTCAGCGCCTGATTAATATGGTGGTAAAGCTCTGTATTTTCAATATCCGAGAGGTTCTCGACGCCAAACGCCTTTTCGCACTTAGCAGCGCCCTGCTCGTTTAAGTTAATCGCTTTTAGCTTCTCATCGATCGTAAAGTCGTCTTCCTCTTTGAGCTTCCGCACAAACCGGTCGACCGTCGTGTACATATCGGTGCTCTTTTCACCCGCGCCCGAAATAATCAGCGGCGTTCTCGCTTCGTCAACGAGTATGCTGTCTACCTCGTCCACAACGGCGAAGCTGAGCTCACGCTGTACCATGCGTTCCTTGCGCACCACCATATTATCGCGCAGATAGTCGAAGCCAAATTCATTGTTGGTGCCATAGACGATATCACAGCGGTATGCCTCGCGACGCTCCTCAGGTGTGACATCATGGATGACAAGCCCCACAGTGAACCCAAGGAAGGAATACAGCTTACCCATCCATTCGGAGTCTCTCTTTGCGAGGTAATCGTTCACAGTGACCACATGAACGCCCTTGCCCGTGAGTGCATTCAAACACACAGCGAGCGTGGCGGCAAGCGTTTTACCTTCGCCTGTTTTCATCTCGGCGATGCGCCCCTGATGCAGTACGATACCGCCGATGAGCTGTACATAAAAGTGCCGCATGCCAAGCACACGTCTGGAAGCTTCTCTCACTTGAGCAAATACTTCGGGTAACAGGTCGTCCAGGTTCTCACCTTTCGCATAGCGCCGCTTAAATTCAGCGGTTTTAGCGGTAAGTTCGGTATCGCTAAGCGCCTTAAACTGCGCTTCCTGCGCTTCCACCGTGTCCGCAATCTTTCTTATCTTCTTTAATCGGGAATCGTTGCTCCCTGCAATCACATTTTTTAAAAGACCCATAGTTTTCCCTTCTTCATCATCACAAGACGGCAGAATCGTTTATTCTGCTGCTAAACAGCTGCAAAACATACTGTATCATTCTACCACTTGCAACCTTCTTAATCAACTGTTTCAGGTGTGAAGCATTCGTGAACAAATTATATTCCGGGTTCCAATATTCAATAATTACATATCTGACAAAAAGCCTGAGTCATTGACTTTCTTCTGTTTTATGTGGTATCGTTAAAAATAATTTTTAAGGCATAAAGGGGAAAAGCAGTGGCAAAAGTAACGATTGACAAAGATGCCTGCAAGGGCTGCGGGTTGTGCGTAACGGTGTGCCCAAAAAACATTGTTATCCTATCCAAGACCAACATCAACGCAAAGGGCTATAATCCCATTGAAATCACGGATATGGCGCTGTGCATCGGATGCGCGAACTGCGCAAAGATGTGCCCGGATTTTGTGTTGACTGTAGAAAAATAAGAGAGCCTGTTTTGGCTAAAACAATATTGATAAGGTGGCATAAAAAATGGCTAGAGTTTTAATGAAAGGCAATGAGGCGATCGCGGAAGCGGCCATACAGGCTGGGTGCCGTTACTTTTTTGGTTACCCGATTACGCCTCAGAATCAGATTCCCGAGTACATGTCGCGGCGCATGCCCGAAGTCGGCGGCACATTTTTGCAAGCCGAATCCGAGGTGTCCGCGATTAACATGGTTTATGGTGCGGCAGGCGCAGGCGCGCGCGTGATGACCTCGTCATCCTCGCCCGGCATCAGCTTGAAGCAGGAAGGTATCAGCTATATCGCTTGTGCGGAGCTGCCCTGTGTCATTGTGAACATCGTACGCAGCGGGCCCGGCCTTGGCGGTATACTGCCTTCGCAGGGTGACTATTTCCAAGCCGTTAAAGGCGGCGGACACGGCGATTACCGTCTCATCGTCTACGCGCCCTCATCTGTGCAGGAAGCGGCAGATTGCGTCATGGAAGCGTTTGAAGCATCCGATTACTACCGCGTGCCCGCGCTTGTGATGGGCGACGGCATGATCGGCCAGATGATGGAGCCTGTCGAGTTCAAGGAACCCAAAAAGCGCGAGCTGCCCCAAAAGACATGGGCGGCTACAGGCTATGACGGTTCAAGAGACCGCGCTGTTATCAACTCGCTTTACATCGAAGCGGACGAGATGAGCGCTGTCAATGCACGGATGCAAACCGTATACCATGAGATTGAGAAGAACGAAACACAATACGAAGAATACATGATGGACGATGCGGAAATCTGTATCGTGGCATACGGCACCACGTCGCGCATTGCGCGTAACGCAATCACCAAGGCGCGCAAGGAGCTAGGTATCAAAGCAGGACTGATTCGCCCCATCACCATATGGCCGTTCCCGTCACAGCCGATGGCTGACGCAGCCAAGAAGGTGAAAGCGTTTCTTGCTGTGGAGATGAGCACAGGCCAGATGGTTGAGGATGTTCGTCTCGCTGTGAACGGCGCATGCCCGGTATCTTTCTTCGGAACAACGGGCGGCATTATCCCCACACCAAAACAGATCATCGAGAAATTAGAAGAAATTAAGGAGGGAATGTAGCATGGCTGTGGTATTTAAAAAAAGTGCTGTGATGACTGACGTTCCTTTTCACTATTGCCCGGGCTGTACGCATGGCATTGCACATCGGCTGGTCGCCGAATGCATTGAAGAAATGGGACTTAAAGATAAAACTGTCGGCGTTGCCCCTGTGGGCTGCGCGGTGTTTGCTTACAAATATTTCGATATCGATATGTATGAGGCGGCGCATGGCCGTGCCCCGGCTGTGGCTACGGGCGCGAAGCGCGTGCATCCTGAGAACCTCGTTTTCACGTATCAGGGTGATGGCGATTTGGCATCTATTGGCGCGGCCGAGATTGTGCATGCCGCGGCGCGCGGCGAGAAAATTACCGCCGTGTTTATCAATAACGCGATTTACGGCATGACAGGCGGCCAGATGGCCCCAACGACGCTGGTTGGACAAAAGACGACCACATCGCCGTTCGGACGTGACGCGAGCCACTGCGGTTATCCCGTGCGCGTATCCGAAATGCTCTCCACGCTGGATGGCGCGGCATACATCGAACGTGTGTCTCTTCACGATGTGCCCAATATCAACAAGGCCAAAAAAGCCATCCGTAAAGCGTTTGACACACAGATGGCCGGCAAGGGATTCTCGCTTGTTGAGATACTCTCCACCTGCCCGACGAACTGGGGCCTCTCCCCCGTTGAATCAATCAAGTGGCTCAAGGAAAACATGATTCCGTATTATCCGCTGGGCGTGTTCAAGGAGGCAAAGTAATATGACAAGCGAAATGATTATGGCGGGCTTTGGCGGACAGGGTGTGCTGCTTATGGGTCAACTGACAGCATACGCGGGTATGATCGAAGATAAAAACGTATCATGGCTGCCGTCTTACGGCCCTGAGATGCGCGGCGGCACGGCAAACTGCTGTGTGATCGTCTCGGACGAGCCTGTAGGCTCCCCCGTCGTGACGGAAGCCGACGCGGTGATCGTCATGAACAAGCCATCTCTCGATAAATACGAAAGCGCGTTGAAGCCGGGCGGCAAGCTTTTCATCAACTCGTCTCTGATTGATAAAAAAGCAACGCGCTCCGATATCGACGTCCATTACATCCCCGTCAATGACATCGCGGCGGAGCTGGGCAACGCGCGCGTGGCCAACATCGTGATGCTGGGCGCTTATGTGGCGTCCTCCGGCGCTGTCTCCAAGAAGAGCGTCATCGATGCGGTGGAATATGTGCTGGGTAAAGGCAAATCGCATCTGATTCCCGTCAACGAAAAGGCGTTTGACGAAGGCGCAAAGTTAGTGAAATAATACTTGAGTTTTACAAAGAGGCTGTTAGGTTTGAACAGTCTCTTTTATATTTCTATAAAGCTTTCTTTATGCTGAACAACACAGAGATCGTTCACAACAATTCATGCGCAAAGAAAAAGGCCTCTGTTTTCCAAAGACCTTTCAGATCAATTCTTAATTCTTAACTATTCATTCTTAATTTTTACGATATGCTCATCACGATCTTATCAATCGACGCGCCGGGCGCGACCATAGGCAGCACCATGGTATCCTGATCAATGATGCAGTGAATCAGCGACGGCCCGTCATGATCCAGCGCCGCTTGCAGCGCCTGCCGGAACGCATCGGCGTTGTCAATTTTCTGCGCAAAGTACCCAAAGCCGCGTGCGATGGCGCAGAAATCAAGCGGCGGCAGCGTGGTCTCTGAATAACGCTTGTTAAAGAGCAATGTCTGCCATTGGCGTACCATGCCGAGCGTGTTGTTGTCGAATAACACCGTGATAACAGGAATGTTATAACGTGTCGTCGTGGCCATCTCATTTAAGTTCATTCTTAGACATCCATCACCCGTGATATGAATCACCTTTTTATCAGGGCATGCCACCTTCGCACCAATGGCGGCGCCAAGGCCGTAACCCATCGTGCCAAGACCGCCAGAGGTTAAGAACTTATTGTGCTTCTTAAACGGATAATACTGCGCCGTCCACATCTGGTGCTGACCCACATCCGTAACGATCACCGTGTCTTCGCCAAGGCTCTCATTGATAGCCTCCAAAATCTGTTTGGGTAGATGGTTTTCAGGAATATGCGCTTCGTTTTCTGTCTTCCACTCATTCACGCTCTTGACCCAATCTGGGTGATTTTTCTCCGGCATATGCGGATTTAATATCTGCAAAGCCATCTTGATATCCTGAATCACATGCACATGCGTGGGTATGTTTTTATTGACTTCAGACGCGTCAATATCGATCTGGATGATCTTCGCATGTGACGCAAATTGGCTGACATCACCCGTCACCCGATCGCTGAAGCGCGCGCCCAGCACAAGCAGCAGATCGCAGTTCTGAAACGCCATGTTGCTGGCTTTTGTGCCGTGCATGCCCACAAGACCCATATAAAGCGAATGCTTGGACGGAAAGGAACTCACGCCCATCAGCGTGCTTGCCACAGGCGCGTCGAGACGTTCCGCAAGTTCGAACAACTCATCGCTTGCACCGGACAGCAGCACACCGCCTCCCGCAAGAATAACGGGCTTCTCCGCTTTCTCCACAAGCGCCTTTATTTCTTCCGTCGGCACATCGGAATACTTGCAAGGAAACACACAGTCCTCCTCCGGCGGCGTATACTCACACACTTGCGTAAACAGATCGCTGGTGATGTCAATAAGCACCGGGCCGGGTCGGCCACACCGTGCGAACGCGAACGCCTCTTGGAACACATCGGATATGCGCGTGACATCCTTGATCTGATAGTTGTGCTTTGTGATGGGCATCGAGACGCCCATGATATCTAGCTCCTGAAAGCTGTCAGTACCAAGCAGACTGGCGGGCACGTTGCCCGTGATAGCAACCACAGGAATGGAATCCATATAAGCCGTAGCCAGCCCTGTGACTAGATTGGTGCAGCCCGGGCCCGACGTTGCAATGCAAACGCCCACTTTGCCGGTCGCGCGAGCATATCCATCAGCCGCATGCGATGCGCCCTGCTCATGTGCCGTCTCAATATGATTAATCGTCGATCTTTCATCATACAGCGCGTCATAAAGCTTAACAACCTTGCCGCCCGGATAGCCGAAAACGGTATCCACGTTCTCACGCTTCAAGCACTCCATAATAATTTGTACGCCTGTCATCTGCATAATCATTTCCTCCTTATTGAAGAATAGCGCCTTTGTCCGCCGAAGATACCATCCTTGCGTATCGGTATAGCCATCCGCTTGTCACGCTTGGTTCACGTTTTTCAAGGCTAGCCAACCGCTTATCGATCGTGCTTTGATCGACATGAAGCATTATCTTACGTGCGGGTATGTCGATCTCTATCGTATCGCCTTCTTCAATCACTGCGATGATGCCGCCCGCCTGCGCTTCGGGAGACACATGGCCGATGGCCGCGCCTCTCGTGGCACCGCTGAAACGTCCGTCAGTGATGAGCGCAACTGTTTTATCCATGCCCATGCCGGCAAGCGCCGATGTGGGCCCGAGCATCTCTCGCATTCCCGGTCCGCCTGAAGGGCCTTCATAGCGAATGACGACCACATCACCGTCTTTGATCTTTCCGTCATATATCGCGGCAATCGTTGCTTCTTCGCACTCGAAAACACGTGCGGGGCCACTATGTACCATCATTTCGGGAGCCACAGCAGATTGTTTAACCACACAGCCATCCGGCGCGATGTTGCCGCGCAGCACCGCGATGCCGCCCTGCTGCGAATGCGGCGCTTCAAAGCTCTTGATCACATTGTTATCGAGAATAACTGCGCTTTTTACAGCTTCTCCGATTGTTGTACCGGCGACGCACTTTGAATCTGCTTTGATAAGGCCATGCTTATTCAGCTCACCCAGCACCGCATAGACACCGCCCGCGGCGTGCAGATCAACGATATGCGTGCGGCTGGCAGGCGCCAGCTTGCATAGGTTCGGCGTTCTCTTGCTGATTTCATCCACGAGCGCCAAACACAATTTGATGCCGCACTCGTTTGCGATCGCGGGCAAATGCAGTACTGAGTTGGTCGAGCATCCCAGTGCCATATCCAGCGACAGCCCGTTTTCAAACGCATCCTGTGTCATGATATCGCGCGGACAAAGATTCATTTCCAGCAGCTTCATAAGCTGCATGCCGCTCTGCTTCGCGAAGCGGATGCGCGCCGCGTCCACAGCAGGGATTGTGCCGTTGCCGCCCATCGCCATGCCGAGCGCTTCTGTGAGACAGTTCATGCTGTTCGCCGTGAACATGCCGGAGCACGATCCGCAGCCCGGACAGACGGAATTTTCGAGTTTGTCTAAATCTTCAATGCCCAGTTTACCCGCGCTGTAAGCACCCACCGCTTCAAATATTGTGGTCAGGCTTGCATCAACACCGTCTAAATCCTTGCCGGGAAGCATCGGACCGCCCGATACGAATATTGACGGACGGTTGACGCGCGCGGCTGCCATGAGCATACCGGGCAGGATTTTATCGCAATTGGGCACAAACGCCACCGCATCAAAGCCATGTGCCATCACCATTGACTCGATTGAATCCGCAATAAGCTCACGCGAAGCGAGTGAATAGCGCATGCCCGCGTGTCCCATCGCTATGCCGTCGCAGACACCGATGGAAGGAACCATAATGGGTGTACCGCCTGCCATGCGAATGCCGCTAGCTACAGCATCCGCGATTTTATCCAAATGAATATGGCCGGGAACGATTTCGCTTTTTGCATGGACGATGCCCACGAGCGGACGGGATATCTCCTCGTCCGTATATCCCATCGCTTTAAATAAAGACCGGTGCGGGGCTCTGTCCGCGCCTTTTTTCACACTGTCACTGATCATTTTATGCCTCCAAAAATCCGATGACAATATCCGCCATCTCTGATGTGGACACTGTTTTCTCATCCGTAAGCGCGATATCCTTGGTACGCGCACCGCTTTCCAGCGCACGGCTTACCGCCTTCTCGATATTCTTTGCGATGTCGTCACGATTCAGCGAATGCCTGAGCATCATTGCCGCCGAAAGTATTGTGGCGAGCGGATTTGCTATCCCCTGCCCCGCGATATCCGGCGCGCTGCCATGAACGGGTTCGTACATGCCGAGAGTGGATGAACCAAGGCTGGCCGACGGCAGCATACCGATGCTGCCCGTGATCATCGCGGCTTCGTCCGAGAGTATATCGCCAAACATGTTTTCCGTCACAATCACGTCAAACTGCTTGGGATATCTGACTAGTTGCATGGCGGCGTTGTCCACATACATGTGCGATAGTTCAATCTCTGGGTATTCTTTTGCCACTTCAATTACAACGCTGCGCCATAGCCTAGATGATTCAAGAATGTTCGCCTTATCGACGCTGACAACCTGCTTTTTCCGGCTCATCGCCGTCTTCATCGCCACATGCGCGATACGGCGAACCTCTGGTTCACTGTATCTCATTGTATCATACGCCCAGTCTTCACCGCGTTCCTTTTGGCCAAAATAGAGGCCTCCGGTAAGCTCACGGATCACAATGATATCAAGGCCGTTCTCAATCAAGGAAGGCTTTAGTGGGCAGGCCGATTCCAGTTCCTTATAAAGCACAGCGGGGCGCAAATTCGCAAAGAGACCCAGTCCGGCGCGCAAATCAAGCAGTGCGTTTTCGGGACGCATGTTGGACGGAAGTGTATCCCATTTCCAACCGCCCACAGCACCTAACAGCACGGCGTCACTCTCAATCGCACCTTTGAGCGTCTCCTCGGGCAACGGACATCCTTTGGTGTCAATCGCGCAGCCGCCCGCTAGATAATGCGTGTACTTAAGCGTCAATCCCGAATCTTTGGTGGCTTGCTCCAGCACGCGCAGCGTTTCGTTTATCACCTCCGGGCCAATGCCGTCGCCCGGTATCACTGCAATCCTTTTTTCCATAGTTTCACCTCTTTTAAACTTTTAAGCTGCGTTAAGCATCCAGCAGCAAATAATCAATCGAATCAATGAGTGCGAACAAACTCGCCTCAATAACGTCGGTAGATACCCCCATCGTACGCCAGAAGTTCTCTCCGTCGCTGGACTCGATAACAACGCGCACTTTGGCCGCTGTCGCGGCGTCTGTATCGAGCACACGCACCTTGTAGTCGGTCAGCGTTACTTCCATGAGCTTCGGGAAGAAAGCGCCCAGCGCCTCACGCAAAGCCTTATCCAGCGCGTTAACAGGGCCGTTGCCCTCCGCTGCTGCCATGCGGTTTTCACCGTTTACATCCACCTTGACCACTGCGTAAGCGCCGAAAGTGTTCTCGTTCGTGGGTTCGTCGCTCACCTTGAAATGCACAAGTGAAAATTTTGACTTATGCAGAGAAAGCTCCTTCATCACGAAAAGCTTAAAGCTGCTTTCCGCGCCTTCATAGCTGTAGCCCTCGCTTTCCATTTCCTTGAGCGTTGCCATGAGCTGCCCGACTTGTTGCTTATTCTCGGCCACATCCGGGAATATATCTTTAAGCTTTTCTGCCATCGCGCTTTTGCCCGCAACCTCAGACAGCAGAAACTCGCGGCTGTTGCCCACGGTTGACGGTTCAATGTGCTCAAAAGAGCCTTTTGCCTTGCAGAGCCCATCGATATGCATACCGCCCTTATGCGCAAACGCATTGCGTCCTACATACGGCAGCGTTTCATCGAAAGGTAAATTTGTGATTTCCGCAGCTTCACGCGCCACCGCATATAGCTTTTGTATATTGTCGCCAATACAATCATAACCAAGCTTAAGCTGAAGATTCGGGATGATGGACGAGAGTCTTGCATTGCCGCTGCGCTCGCCGTATCCAAGCAGCGTGCCCTGCACGTGGCAGGCGCCCATTTGAACCGCTATGATGGAATTCGACACAGCAAGATCGGTATCGTTGTGCGCATGGATGCCAAGCTTTGTGTCCACCGCATCCAATGATGCCTGTACCGCTGTTTTCAGTTCATTCGGCATCGTACCGCCGTTGGTGTCGCACAGCACGATCACGTCTGCACCTGCGCGGCAAGCCGCCTTGAGCACATCAATGGCGTATGCGGGATTGGCTTTATAGCCGTCGAAAAAATGTTCAGCGTCAAATATGACCTCTTTGCCGTTGTCCTTTAAAAACTTCAGCGTGTCATAGATCATATTAAGATTTTCTTCCAATGTTGTGCCGATCACTTCGGTGGCGTGAAGATCCCAAGACTTTCCGAACACCGCGACTGCACCTGTTCCCGCGTCCATCAATGCTTTGACGCCAAGGTCTTGTTCCACGGGCGTATTCTTGCGGCGTGTGCTGCCAAAGGCCACCAGCTTCGCATGACTAAGTTGTACCTTGACGGCTTCCTCAAAAAACTGCCGTTCTTTAGGATTAGAGGCAGGATTCCCTGCCTCTATATAATCAACACCCAGACTATCCAGCAACATCAGCATTTGCAGTTTGTCGGATAGCGAATAATTGATACCACGCGCCTGCGCGCCGTCGCGCAGCGTGGAATCGAATATTTCTACCTTGCTACTCATAATTCTGCTCCTTTTATGGGGCGTTTCGGGAAGCGATGATTAATTCGCTATCCTTAGAATTCGGGTTCATCCTGCCAAGGCATCATTTTTCTGAGTTCCTTGCCCACCTTTTCAACGGGCAGTTCGCTCTCAATGCGCCGTCTTGCCAGGAAACCCGGACGTCCTGCCTTGTTCTCGGAAATCCAGCGGCTGGCGAAAACGCCTTCCTGTATCTCCTGCAGAACCTTTTTCATCTCTTTACGCGTTTCGTCCGTAATAATGCGGCGTCCAATGGAGTAGTCACCGAATTCAGCCGTATCGCTGATGGAATAACGCATGTAGGAAAGGCCGCCCTTGTTGATCATATCAACGATGAGCTTCATCTCATGAATACACTCAAAATACGCGCTTTCGGGTTCATAACCCGCTTCCACAAGCGTATCGAAACCTGCCTTCATCAGCTCTGTCACACCACCGCAGAGAACGGCTTGTTCGCCGAAAAGGTCTGTCTCGGTTTCTTCACGAAACGTTGTGGCAAGTATGCCAGAACGCGCGCCGCCGATGCCTTCCGCATAGGCAAGACCCACATTAAGTGTGTCACCTGTCGGATCCTGTGCCACTGCGATGAGGCAAGGCACGCCTTTGCCCGCCACGTATTCGCTGCGAACCGTGTGCCCCGGGCCCTTAGGTGCTACCATGAACACGCCGACGTTTGCGGGCGGCTTGATCTGTGCAAAGTGAATGTTGAAGCCGTGCGCGAACATGAGATACTTGCCTTCTGTGAGGTTCGGCTTTACAGATTCCTCATAGATTTTGGGCTGAAGCTCGTCGTTGACGAGAATCACGATCACATCCGCCTGCTTGGCTGCCTCGGCAGCCGTGGCCACCTTTAAGCCCTGTGCTTCGGCTTTTTTCCAAGACTTGCTGCCTTCGTAAAGCCCCACAATGACGTTATGGCCGGATTCGTGTAAATTTAGCGCATGAGCATGGCCTTGGCTACCAAAGCCAATAACCGCAATCGTTTTGTCTGCAAGATACTCTCTGTTACAATCTGACTGATAATACAACTTAGCCACTTTTAAAATCTCCTTTGATATATATTAATTTTCGAGTATATAATACGCTTTTAATTCTTTTGCATTGCCGCTGCACGGCTGTCGTATAACTGCGTATCGCCCATCTCCAAGGCGACCATGCCTGTACGCGCAAGCTCGACGATGTAATAGTTTTTCTTATACAGCTCGATGCTTTCATTGATAAACGAAATATTACCGCTGATCTGCAAGGTGACACACTTTTCAGCTATATCAAGCACAATGCCCGCACGCGACTCGATATCCGCCATAAGCTGCTTCTTATCCACGCCGTCCGTGCTTATCTTGACAAGAGCGATCTCGCGGAAAATGCCATCTTGAGTCGGTATCTCCTTTATCGCCTTCACATCAAGAAGCTTATCGAACTGTTTGACCACTTGTTCAATGACGGAGTCCTCAGCATACATCACAATTGTGATTCTAGAAAGCGCAGGATTGCTTGTCACCCCGACTGTTAAGCTCTCAATATTAAAACCACGTCTGCTGATGAGACCGGAAATTCGTGATAGGACACCCGGCTGATTGGATACGATAAACGATATCACACGCTGCATCATAATAAAACTTCCTTTCTTATATAATAAAAAAACCGCATTCTCTTCCTGTTAAATGAAGAGACGCAGCTGCTAAACAACTTCGCGGTACCACTCTACTTGTCTTTATACAAAGACCACCTCTAAGGCTCTGTCAAGCCCCCATTTGATAACGGTATGACCCGGTCATGTCTACTTAGTTCGACACACAGCTCCGGAGGGATTCGTCCTGCGCCATGCTACCGGTTCTCACCAACCACCGGCTCTCTTAAAGTCATATACGCCAGACCTGTCTCCATCTACGCTTTTATTAGTATGATATTAACAAACATCCCCTTGTTTGTCAACACGAAAATTTGTTTAAGCTTCTGTCAAAATGAAACTAAAAAGCCGCCCAAGAAGGCGGCTCAAAACTATGCTTTATATCAGACCGTCAAAATACGAAGCGATGTCTGCGAGCTTACTTTGCGCTTCTTCTTCCTTTTGCGCACAGGCCGCGAAATACGCTTTGACCTTGGGCTCTGTGCCCGAAGGCCTAATGCATGCCCATGCCCCGTCATCCAGCAGAAAACGCAGCGCGTTTGTTTTGGGTAGTGTAAGCGCATCTCTATTACCGCTGGCATCCATACGCAGACCCGACTGGTAGTCCTCCGAAAAAAGCACTTTAATGCCGCCGATTTCAGAAATCGGTTTGTCGCGCAGGCTGCTCATTATGGCTTTCATTTTCTCCATGCCGTCAAGCCCCTCAAACACCATGTTTTTGACGCCTTCGGCATAGAACCCGTATCGTAAATAGATCGAGTTTAGTACCTCCAGCAGGCTCTTGCCCTGCGCCTGATAATACTGCGCGGCTTTGCAGAGCAGCAGCGCACCCAGCACGCCATCCTTGTCACGCGTAAACGTGCCGGAAAGGAAACCGTAGCTCTCCTCAAAGCCGAATATGAATTCCGCGCCGGTACCTTCGTTCTCTGTGATAATCTCCGAGATGAACCGGAAGCCCGTGAGTACGGTATGGCACACGATGCCGTAATGCTGAGCAATGGCATCTGCCATTGTGGTGGACACAAAGGATTTGATGATATAATCTGTCGGCTTCAGGCTGCCGTCCTGCTTTCTTTTTTCAAGAAGGTACTCGATCAATATGCACGCAATCTGGTTGCCAGTGAGCATACGGTATGAGCCGTCCTTGTCGCGCACGGCTGCGCCCATGCGGTCGGCATCAGGGTCTGTGCCAAACGCCAGATCAGCGCCCGTCTTTTTCGCCAATTCAATCGCCATCTTCATCGCACCGGCGTCTTCGGGATTGGGCGACTTTATCGTCGGAAAACGGCCATCCGGCTCCCGCTGCTCCTCTACCACAGTGAGGTTTTTTATACCAGCCGCGGGTAATACGTTCATTACCGTGCGCAGCCCCGAGCCGTGCAGCGGCGTATACACCACTTTTAAGTCTTTCGCCTCGTCCTTATTGCAAAGTGTCAGCAGCTTCTCGTAATAACGCGCGTCAATTTCCTCACCTATTTCCTCAATGAGTCCGTTTTTGATGCCTTCGTCAATATTCACTCTATTGATGCCGCTAAACGCATCCACCTTTTGTATGAACGCCGTCACCTTAAGGCTTTCCTCGGGCCCAAGCTGACCTCCGTACGAGGCATAGACCTTATAACCGTTGTACGCCATCGGGTTATGGCTTGCGGTGATGACAATGCCACCATCCGCTTTAAAATAACGAACAGCAAACGAAAGCTCAGGCACGCTCGTGAGTTGCTTAAAAAGCCGCGTCCTAATGCCGTTGCCCGCAAAAACGCAAGCCGTTTCTTCGGCAAACTCACGCGAGTAGAGCCGCGAATCGTAAGCAATCACCATGCCATTATCGGCGTTACCCGTCGATTTTAAGTAGTCCGAAAGTCCCTGTGTGGCGCGCGCGACCGTGTATTTGTTCATGCGCGCAATGCCTGCGCCGATAATGCCGCGCAGACCTGCGGTGCCGAATGGCAGTTCATTTAAAAATCGTTCCTTTATCTGCGTATCGTCATCTTTGATCTCTTCCAGTTCTTCACGAAGCTTGTCATCGTCCACAGAGTTCAGCCATTGTTTATATGTATCCTGATATGTCATGTATGTCTCCTGTTACTTTTATAGTATTTTCAGCCAAACGGCCTCACCGCTTGG
>JAEWQS010000089.1 GCA_023399095.1 Bacillota bacterium | reverse complement strand
GTTGTTCATGCAGGAATGGCTCCTTTCGGTAGTGTTTTGTCTTGACAACTCAACAATACCCCGTGAGCCAGCTCCTGCATCTTTTATTTTCAAGGTTCAGTGTCCAATATGTATTGTAGTCCTACAGCACCAGAATTCCTTGGAATACGGTATGCTGTACGTTTTTTTATGGCTGTGGTATGATATAAGTTATATATACTAACTATTGGGGCTCATTTCTATGCTGCTTGATATATTCAATATTTATCTATTTATATCCGTTTGTGTGACCACGTTTTATTCGGCATATCTTCTATCAAAAAGTAAGGCGTCACATATAAAGCTGCTATTGATTCTCAGCGTGGTTATCAATATCTATTTATACGGCTATTCAGCGGAGATTCATTCGCAGACGCTGGATCAGATGCTGTTTTGGAATTATTTTCAGTATCTGGGGATACCCTTTGTATCGGCGCTATGGCTGACCATATGCCTGATGTATGCGCAGAAATTCTTTTTTCTGCGGTGGTGGCTGCTGGCGCTTATTTATGCGATCCCTGTCTTAACCTTTGTTTTGCGCATGACTAACGATTTTCATCATCTATATTTTGGGCAGATGAGCATTGAAACGGTAAACGGACATCTGCTGCTTGTAAAGGAGCGGGGTGTATGGATGTATGTACAGGCTGTTCACTCGGCCGGTATGGTTGTGGCATCGATGGTTCTGTACATAAAAAGCTTAAAGAAAAAGCCAGGCAGAACTGTTTATATGCTGGTTGCAGCTTTTATAGTAGTGGTGGGCCTCGCTCTGAATCTTTTTCAGCCATTTACGATTAAAATGGATTACATGGTGATGGTCCTGCCAATAACCGTGATGGTGGTTGTGGCAGCGATCATTCGAAATGACTTCTTGGAGGTCAAAGCATTGGCGCGGGAGATCATTTTTGACCAGAATGCGGATGCCATGCTGTTGCTGGACAACAACATGTTTATCATCGATTATAACGAGGCGGCCAAAGAATTTTTCCGCGGTCAGAATATCAAATTGCGCAAAGCAAGCCTTAAACGCGTAACGGACGATCAGCAAACGCTGTTCGCTGCAATCCAGTCTCCGCAAACAACATGGGTTCAAAAGTCAAAGGATGCTAAGCGCTTTTTCGAGATAAGCACCACATACATCAAAGGAAACGGCGACAGTGTATACGGTGAGCTTAAAACAATTCATGATATCACGGATTTTCAGCTGCTCACCAGCAACTTGAAGATTCAGGCGACGATTGATGAGTTAAGCGGTGTCCTTAACAGACGCGCCTTTATCGACAAGTGTCACAAACGCTTGAATAGTTCGTCGGACAAAGAGTTTGCGCTTTTTATGGTCGATGTGGATAACTTCAAACAGATCAACGATACGTTGGGGCACATGACGGGAGACCGTGTCATTAAAGAATTGGGTGCGATGCTTGGGCGCATTTTTCGCAAATCTGACGTGATCGGACGCCTCGGTGGTGATGAATTCGCAATATTTATAAGCATAGATGGCCCGCAGACGGCCAAAGACAAGGCTGAGAAGCTGACAATGCTTGTTCGCGAACTTTCCGTGGACGAAGCCGATTGGACGCTTAGAGTCAGCATTGGCGTTGCAGTGACTCAGGATGGACATAGAACCATGGATATTTTAATGAAACACGCTGATATTGCGCTTTATGCCTCTAAAGCGGGGGGCAGAAACAAGGCGACGTTATATGGCACTTAGGAAGCAATGATGTATTTTTTGGCGGGATGTGCCCTCTCTTGTGTGATAGTAAATGACAAGCGGTTCTAACAAACAACAATCGACATGAAACAGCACAAAATTCCATTTTTCGGGCACTTTCGAGCTCGTGAAAGTTGACTTTATGTCAAAGATAATATATGATAATTGATAATATAGAAGATATATAAATGAAACTTCTACAATTTGTACAGCTAAAATAAATAGCAGGGGAATCAGTCTATTGATACCTTTTTTCGCACTTATTGGATTGGTAACAGTAATTAGTATTATTGTTAATTTACAAATAAACAGACATTCTCTTTTTAGCAAAATCATCGGTACTGTCATTCTGACTTTTGCGTGTATTTTCTCGTGCTTGGTTATCTTGTATCCGTTATATTTTGGGAGTTACGAAAATCTCATAATTTCATTTGTTGTGGCGTTCGTATTGCTGCTGGGCATCTATGCGATTTCCAGTCTGGCTGCAAACAGAAGGAGCTTAAAGAATGTTGTATATGTAGCGGCCGAAGGGCCGGACGATACTCCGGACAAAAGCAAAGCCAAGGAATTGATAAAACCTGTGCAGCTAAGACCTGCGCAAGCACCCAAAACAAAACGCAGGACTATCGCAAAAACATCCCGAAATGAACGCAAAGCCCCTGCGATTAAACGCGAAAAACCATTGGATTGGTCTGGTCTGAACGATCCTGCCGCAACGGAAAAGAAAAGCACGACGCTTTCTGGCTTGATTCAGCCGGATCATCGTGATGCTTCTTCGTTTGACGGTGATTTAGAAAAAGCAATGCCTCGGATGATGATCAAAGACCTCGGCATGCAGATGGAAACGGGAGCCTTAGAGGAAGCCATCGTGATGGACGCTGAACAAATTGACAGTGGCGCGTCTTCCACAGAAGCCGTAATCGAACCGCAGGAACCGGAAATCATGGGCATGGATGCAGATCAGATGGTCAGTGTCGAATCTGCCACCGAAGAAGCTATCGAACCACAGGCTCAAACAGACGACATGGGCATGGATGCAGAACAGATGGTCAGCATCGAATCTGTCACAGAGGAAGATGTCGAACCGCAGGCTGAACCAGAAGACAGCGACATGGATACAGAACAGATGGTCAGTTTCGAATCTGTTACAGAGGAAGATGTCAAACTGCAGGCTGAACCGGAAGACAGCGACATGGATACAGAACAGATGATTAGCATTGAATCTATCATAGAGGAAGATGTCGAACCGCAGGCTGAACCGGAATACAGAGACATGGTTGCTGAGCAGATGGTCAGTGTCGAATCTGCCATAGAAGAAGCTATCGAACTGCAGGCTGAACCGGAAGACAGCGACATGGATGCAGAACAGATGGTCAGCATCGAATCTGTTACAGAAGAAGCTATCGAACCGCAGGCTGAAGCGGAAATCATGGTCATGGATGCAGAACAGATGATCAGCGTCGAATCTGCCACTGAAGAAGTTATCGAACTGCAGGCTGAACCGGAATACAACGACATGGATGCAGAGCAGATTGTCAGTGTTGAATCTGCCATAGAAGAAGCTATCGAACCGCAGGCTGAGCCAGAAGACAGCGACATGGTTGCTGAGCAGGTGGTCAGCATCGAATCTATTACAGAGGAAGATGTTGAACCGCAAGCTGAAGCGGAAATCATGGGCATGGATGAAGAGCAGATTTTCAGTGTCGAATCTGCTACAGAAGAAGCTATCGAACCGCAGGCTGAACCGGAATACAGAGACATGGATGCAGAGCAGATAGTCAGTGCCGAATCTGCCACTGAAGAAGCGATCGAACCGCAATCTGAGCCGGAAGACAGCGACATGGTTGCTGAGCAGATTTTCAGTGTCGAATCTGCCACAGAAGAAAATGTCGAACCACAGGCTGAACCGGAAGATAGTGATAGGGAAGCTGAGCAGACGCACGTCGGCATAACCGGCCAAGACAAATATTCAAGAATGATTACCAAAGCGGTTGAGCTTAAGAACCAAGGGCAATACTTGAATGCCATTTTTATATTACAATCGGGTCATGAAAGTATTGATGAAGCGGTAAGGAAACAGGCCGATATGCATCTTATGGAATGCTTTATACTATCCGGGCAATATCATGAAGGGCAAAAAAAGTGGTTTGATATCTTGAGCAGAAAATATGATTTCGAACCGAACGAAAAAGCGAAATTGAAAGCCATGATGGCACAGTTGAACGCGAGACAACTATGACAAATGTAAAAAACGTAAAAAAGAAAACAGAAAAAGCTTTTCTTCAAAGTTTATTGTTAATGGTCGTTGCAATGCTGGCTATCTTTGTTATAAGCGGCTTTATATCGGTGTATCAGGCTGCCGACAATAAGCTTTTTGCTGACGGCGTATATATTGACGGTATTGATTTGTCCGGAAAAAGCTTTGACGAGGCCGAGCAGCTGCTTCGGGAGAACGCACAGGAAGCGCTGACTGATATGCAGGTGGCTTTGGTGTATGGCGGTGAAGAAACGGTATTTGATAGTGATGATCTGGGTATTACCATCAATTATAAAGAAACATTGGACAATATTTATCAATATAACAGAGACGATGCCGATACGTTAGAGCAGCGGTTTGATAAGACGGCTGAGTTATCAAAAAAGGATAAACATCATGTATCCTCTGTCGAAATTGATGACAGCAAGATTAATAGAACCATCCAGGATTACACGGCACAATACAAAAAAGACGCTGTGGAAGCCGGTGCTATTTTTAATAGCGGCACACGAACATTTACGTTTACGAAAGAAGAAAACGGTACATATATAGATGCAGGGCTGCTTGTCAGCCAAATAAAAAGCAAAGTGAAGGATGGAGATTTTTCTCCGCTGGAGGTAAACAGCGAAGCCACATACCCCCAAGTGAAGCAAAGCGACCTGCAGGAAAACATGAAACAGGTGGCCGCATACGAGACAATTGCCGACGACAACGAAAACAGGAACGTCAATATTCAGCTCATGTGTGATGCTGTGGACGGCTTAGAGATAAAACCGGGACAAGTCTTGTCCATCAATGAGCTGGTGGGAAAAAGGACGGAGGCGAAGGGTTTTAAAGCCGCTCCGGCTATCGTAGACGGCTTGACGATGGATGATATCGGCGGCGGGATTTGTCAGCTTGCCGGCACGCTTTATAATGCGGCGCTGCTTGCAGATATGGAAATTGTGGAAAGAGTCAGCCATACATGGCCTTCGAATTATCTGCCCATTGGGCAGGATTCCACGCTGAATTGGGACGATAAAGATCTGAAAATCAAAAATAAGACTGATTACAGTATGTTCATCAGTGCACGGTTTGAAGACCAAAAGGTGAAGGTGTCAATCTACGGGAAACCGCTCGATGCAGGCGTCACCATAAAAATGCAAAATGAGATCGTTGAAGAGCTGCAACCGCCAAAGACAGAATATCGGTACACAAGTGAGCTGCCGGACGGTTTCAGTGAGACGATTCGAAAAGGAAAAACAGGCTACAGCGTCAAGGTCTATCGAATCTATTATAAAAATGGCGTCGAAACAGACCGTGTGATGATCTCGTGGGACAGATACCCACCGCTTGGCAAGATCGTATTAGTTGGAAAACATATCCAAGATAAATAAGGAGGAAAAAATGAAAAGTTCGTCTCAGGTATTAGGATTGCCGCTCATGAGCGTAAAAGAAGGTCAGAAAGTCGGATCTGTCCAAGATATCGTTGTCGATGCCGATAAGAAAAAAGTTGAGGCTTTGGTCGTTCGTGGCTCGAAAAACGATTATGACTTTCATCAGCTCAAAATCGTCGATGTTATAGGAATCGGAAAGGACTTCGTGATTCTGCAGAGCATCGGAAACGTCAAAGGCATTGAAACGGGCAGCGTGGGGGTTCCCTTGCTTAATGTACAGTGTATTGCCGCTTCGGGAGATGTGCTGGGAACAGTGACTGAATTTGAATTCGACGAGAAGACCGGAGATATCAAGGCTGTTAAGATCGACTCGGGCATTGTCATTCAGGGGTATAGCATATTATCTTTATCCAATAGCCTGCTATTCGTGCAATATGATCCGTCTGGTGAGACAAGCGCCGCACCAAGCGCAGCCGCTGCTTTGGAAAAGGAACAAAAAGACTATATGATCGGCCGCGTTGTTAAAAACGATGTGAAGGACGAGAAAGGCAATATCGTCATTGCCAAAGGCACCATGGTTAACGCCTCTGTTATCGAAAGAGCGCAGGAAGCCGGTGTAACAGTCGAATTAATGCTGGAGCTGGAATAGATAAATTTTTTAAGAAGGCAGCTCGATAAAGGGTTTAATTTGAGGTACTCATATAGCAAATAATAAATATATTCATCATGCTAATTTGCATCATAATTAGCATGATGATTTTTTATTGATATGTGAAATATATTTTTGGTGAATTTGAAATGAAATACAAATGCTTAATTTTGGACCATGATGATACGGTGGTTAAGAGTACACCGGACATCCACCATCCTTCTTTCGTAGAAGCTTTAAAAACATTAAGACCAGAGCTTGAACACTTAAGTCTTGAACAGTTTGTTTCATATTGCTTTAACCCGGGATTTTCAGAGATGTGTAAAGATATTTTCAAATTCACCAAAGAGGAACAAGAACGACAATACGAGATATGGAAGCGCTGCACAAAAGAAAAAAAGCCTGACTTTTATCCGGGTTTTCCTGAATTCATAAAAGAATATAAAAAAAACGGTGGAATAATATGTGTTGTATCACATTCGGAAAGAGAACTGATTATAAGAGACTATATTTTACACTGTGATTTGACTCCCGATTCGGTATTTGGATGGGAGAATGAAGAACATTTAAGAAAGCCAAGCGCTTATCCAATATTAGAAATAATGAAAAGATTTCATTTATCCAATAATGATATGATAGTATTGGATGATCTAAAACCGGGATTGGATATGGCAAGGCGATGTGATGTCACATTTGCAGCGGCAGGATGGTCTCATCTAACACCTGAAATCGAAAATTATATGAGAAATAATTCGGATTATTATTTTTCGACTGTTGAAGCATTTAAAAAATTCATATTGAAATAGAAACGATAAGATGTAAGTGCTGCTTACATGACATGCACCTTGGAAAACAAGATCGTTGGTTTGCGCTGGCTGCTTTTTGTTAATATACAATCGCAGAGCATCAAATAAACCCTCAATCAGCCCGACTGTTCTTCGTTTGTCATTTGCCGGATATATAGCATACGGTTTTCTGCATGCTGTTGCAGCGCCCGACCTACGGCGCGATTTGTTCTGGCTTTGAAGAAAAAATCCTTGGCCTTATGCAAATCACTTTGCTTCAGCAAAAGCTCACCAATAATCAGGCAGATTTGTTGTTCGATATGTGGCTCAATTTTGATATGCTCATAAACATACATAAATGCGTCAAGTGCCTGATTAATCGTCTGTGTTTCCATATTTTTATCGCCAGAGTCGTGATAAAGCCAGCTCAGCTTCATGAGCAGCCGTGCAGTTATCAAATGATGGGAAAGAAAGAAATTGGGGGCGCAGATCAAAGAGAGATAGTACCCGGCGAATACGGAATATGTGTCTATATCTGCTCCGAATTTGATATCGCTGTTATGCCTGAGCGCTTTAAGCTCAATGGGCAGCGCGGCTCTCGTTTTATCCGGATTATCAAACATCTCGTTAAGTGCGCTGAAAAGACATCCCGGGCAGGTCACGACGTCGTAGTAAAGAGGCTCTATGTTTTTATAGCGGTTGCGCAAGTCGCCGTCTGTGCATTCAAGAAAGAGCCTTGAGGTCTTCACTTTGAGCGTCTTGAAGCTCTTCTGGCATATTGGGCAAGTATAGCTTTTGTTCATCAGATATACGTTATCATCTTTATCCAGCGGTAATTCATAACTACCATGCCCTTCGGGGAACAAGGAAAAATGTGCGGCAATATGCTCGTCACCCGCCGGAAAAGCTGAGGCAGCCGTCTGGTTCTCGCTTTCACTTATGGCATTTTCAAACGACATTTTTGTTACTAAGTCGTCTGGAGCCGAAGCAATTGATGAATTCGCTGTGCATCTCTTGGTATCATTGGTCGATTGCTCCTTGATCTGCAGTTTAACCCATGGTTGGCCAGACAGCTTTTCATAATCAGCACAGACGTCATCCATCTGGCTGCAAAGCTCTTTAAAAATCTCCAGTGTCATTTTCGGTTCATTTATTATGAAATTAAGTAACGTGTTTTGGCTGATGGGAAGCGCAATCACATCTGTAAGCGCCACAGTTGCGAGACGCGTACTTTTGTTCAAAAATGTCGCTTCATTGAAAAAGCCTCCAGAGCCTATGGAAGAGACCAATTTCTCGGTTCGTTTTCCATGGTTCAGATACACGCCCACTTTTCCTGTGAGTATGATATACAATTCAGGGCTGTGGGTATGGCGTGCAAATATGCTGCCTTCTTTAAACTTCTTTGCTCGAGAGAGATCCTTTATTACGCTGAGATTAATCAAGCAGAACTGTCCCTTTCTAATATTGCTAAGAGAGTATCAATAAATAATATAATCCTAAATTATACCAATTGCAAGACTTTAAATATAAAAATTTAGTAAACTTTCTCTTTATTCTTTGACATTTAAAAGCACGTGTTTATCCCCGTGATTGGTTACCCTAACATAATAAGATATGATATAATATTAATCATATTCACATGAAGTTAACTTGATATTTTTATTCGCCAAAGGAGGCGTAAACATGGATGATAATTTGCGTCAAATTTCCAGTCGTATTAGAGAATTGAGAGACATATTGGGTATTAAAGCGGCGTCGATAGCCAAAAGCATTGACGTATCGGAAGAGACGTATCTTGATTATGAAGCGGGCAAGCTCGATGTTCCAATCAGCGTCCTTTATAAGATCGCCAATGAGCTTAATGTCGATATGACGGTGTTGCTGACGGGAGAAGCACCGCGTATGGATACGCACTGCATCGTGCGTGCGGGTCACGGCGTGGATATTGAGCGTTATCCGGGCTACCATTATTCAAGCATCGCCTATAACTTTATCAGCCGGGAGATGGAGCCGCTGCTTGTGACAATAGAGCCGGACGATAACCCGCCTGCAATGGTGATGCACGGCGGTCAGGAATTTAACTATGTGCTGGAAGGCAAAATTCGAATATCACTTGGCAAAAACACATATGAGCTGAGGGCCGGTGATTGCATCTATTTTGATCCGCGGCTACCGCATGCGCAATCCGCTATTGGCGCAAAAGCCAAATTTATCACGGTTATCAATGAAAAATAACGGGGATGGGATAATATGAACAAAATATTAAGCCGCTTTTGTCCGCGCGTCGATTTTGACACTTATGAGGACTTAAAGAAAAACTACACCTGCATCGCGCCCGAGCGCTTTAACTTTGCGTATGATGTGGTAGATGAATGGGCAAGGATCGATCCAGATAAAACCGCGCTGGTGTGGACGAATGACGAAGCTGATATGAAGCGTTTTTCGTTTGGAGACATGAAGAGCTTGAGTGACCGTGCCGCAAACGTGATTGCTTCATTTGGTATCAAGAAGGGCGACGTGGTCATGCTGATATTAAAGCAGCGCCCCGAGGTTTGGGTTTGCATGACGGCGCTGATGAAGCTTGGGGCCATATGCATACCCGCAAGCTATCAGTTGACACCTAAGGATATCGTTTACCGCTGCAACAACGCGAACGTCAAAATGCTCATCAGCGTGGATGAAGACGAAGTGATCCGTCATATTGCCGCAGCGCGGCCTGAGTGCTCTTCGCTGCAAACACTTATTTCCTTGGGGGACAACCCTCCCAAGGGTTTTGTTGATTTTCAAAGCGAGATGCAAAATACGAGCGCTGTGTTTGAGCGCCCGGTGGATGGTGAGACTGTGCGCAACAGCGACCCCATGCTGATCTATTTTTCCTCGGGTACGACAGGCATGCCAAAAATGGTCTGGCACGACTTTGAATTCCCTCTCGGCCATATTGTGACGGCAAAGTATTGGCAGTGCGTTCAGGAAGATCGCGTCCATATGACACTATCGGATTCGGGCTGGGCAAAGTTTGCGTGGGGCAAGATATTCGGGCAATGGATATGCGGTGCGGCGATTGGCGCATACGACACCGAAAAATTTGTGCCGCATAATCTGCTCTGTGCGCTGATGCGCATACGCCCTACCACATTCTGCGCGCCGGCTACCGTATACCGCTACCTGATAAAGGAAGATCTCTCGCAATATGATCTTAGCTTTATTGAGCACGCAAGTCTTGCGGGAGAGCCGCTGAATCCCGAGGTGTTTCGAAAAATCAAAGAACTCACAGGCATGACGGTTTGTGAGGGGTTCGGACAGTCGGAGTCATCTGTGCTGCTCGCAAATTTCCCGTGGCTTGATATCAAGCCCGGCTCTATGGGCAAGCCGTCGCCGCTGTACCATATTGATCTGCTGGATGCTCAAGGCAACCCGTGTGAGGACGGCGAAGTCGGCTCTATCGTCGTGAAGGACACCGATAAAAAGCATCCGCTCGGCCTATTCCATGGCTACTGGAACGACCCTGAGATCACGCAAAAAGCGTGGCGCGATGGCATCTATAACACGGGTGACATGGCCTGGCGGGATGCGGACGGGTATTACTGGTTTGTGGGGCGTAACGATGACGTGATAAAATGTTCCGGTTATCGCATTGGGCCGTTTGAGGTGGAGAGCGTGTTGCTGGAGCATCCGTCGGTGCTGGAATGCGCAGTGACGGCCGCGCCAGACCCGGTGCGTGGGCAGGTTGTGAAAGCAACAATTGTGCTTGCTAAAGGGTTTGAACCGAGTGACAAGCTCATCAAGGAGCTGCAAAACCATGTGAAGAAGACAACCGCGCCGTATAAATATCCGCGCATCGTTGAGTTCGTGACAGCGCTTCCCAAAACAACGAGCGACAAAATACAGCGCAATATCATTCGTCAGCGTGATCAGGAAAAACAGCAATAGAAAAATTGATTAAAGACCGTGATATTGCGGTCTTTTTTTACATTTGTCGTATCAGCGTGTTGTGATAAAATGAATGCAATGGATATTTATTTCATAGGGGGCTCTTTTGAAATCCGTTTATCTTATCGTTTCCGTTATTCTAATATTATTGCTGGTGCTTGCTATGCCGGGCTGTTCGCCTGCGGCTGACGCGCCTTCTAAGCCCATGCAGAGCGCGGCTGCGAAGCCAAGCGCAGCACAGACGCCCTCAGCGACTTTGGCGCCTGCCCCCACGCCGATAAAGACGACAGAGCCGGATATCGCGCCCACAGCCGCGCCGACGCAAGCCATATCCGCGGCAAATTCCACGGTCATGCCGTCAGCGGCTCCCGGTGAGGACGACGGTAAGGTAACGATTGCTGACGGGTTTTACTATATCAAGCTAAATGATGAAATCAAACAGCGCATCACGGGTATGAGCTACCCCGAAGACGACAAGGATATCGCGATCGGTTATGATGATCTTCGTTATATTAAGATGAAGTATTATAATTTTGAGGGCAGCGTCAATGAAGGCGAACTGATCGTGCACAGGAAGCTGGCAGACGAGGTGATGGAGATATTCTATGAGCTTTACAAGGCCAAGTACCCCCTTGAATCGGTACGGCTTGTGGACGACTATGGTGAACCGGGCGACGATAATTTCTCGATGGCGGCCAACAACACGTCCGCGTTCAATTATCGCCAAGTAACGGGATCCAAAACGCTCTCGCGCCACAGCTACGGCGCGGCGATAGACATCAACCCAAAACTGAATCCGTATATAGACGGAGACCGCGTCGTGCCCGAAAACGGCGCCGAATACGCCGACCGTTCCAAGGATTTTGCAGGCAAGATCAACCGCGACGACCTATGCTATAAGCTCTTCACCGCACGCGGCTGGACGTGGGGCGGAGACTGGAAGGGCGACAAGGACTATCAGCATTTTTCCAAGGATATTGGGTATTGAAAACTCTATCTTCTTGCAGAAGACAAAATACTCTTATCGAATCAGCGTCCCTCATTTAGTTAGCGCATCCCTAAATATTTATGATAGAAATTATCACAGTTTAAGTTAGAATGAAATATTAAATTGTTTGTTTTGTACAAAAAACGTCTATCTATGATAGAATGTCACTGGTAAAGATATTAGATTTTGAATACAGGAGGCTTTATGCAATTTGAACTGCTCCATCCTGCTGATCAGCTGGTGATGATGATGAACCGCATTTACTACCGCGGTATGACCACCACCTCGGGCGGCAATCTTTCCATCAAGGACGAGAACGGCGATCTTTGGATTACGCCGAGCGGTATTGACAAGGGCATGCTTACAAGGGATGATATTATGCGGGTAAAGCCGGATGGCACCATCATCGGCCGTCATCGCCCATCTGTGGAATACCCGTTCCATCAGTCCGTCTACCGCCGCCGTACCGATATCAAGGCTGTGCTGCACGCGCATTCGCCCGCGCTGGTGTCGTTTAGCATTGTGCGCAAAATGCCACCTGTCAATTTAATCCCCAACATCAAGCTGATATGCGGAGAGATATCCATCGCGCCGTATGCGGTTCCAGGCAGTGAAGTGTTGGGCAAGAATATCTCCGCCAAATTTGAAAAAGGCGCGGATGTGGTGATACTTGAAAACCACGGCGTGGTGATCGGGGCTCAGGATATCTTTAAGGCTTTCATGGCGTTTGAAACGCTCGAGTTCTGCGCGCTGCTGGAGATAAATGCACTCAAATTGGGCGCGCTCAAGCCACTTTCGCCCGATCTTATGGATATATCTACGAAGAAGAATATAGACATGGTCGAGTTTGTACCGAATGCGCACTCCAGCGAAGAAAACGCAATGCGACGCGATTTGATCAAGTTCATTCGCCGTTCCTACGGGCAGGGTCTGTTCACCAGCACGCAAGGAACATATTCCGCAAGGCTCAGTGACGGTTCATTTCTGATTACGCCATATGGGTTGGACAGAAACTATCTTGAGATAGAAGATCTGGTGCTGATTAAGGACGGCAAAAAGGAAAAGGGCAAGGTGCCAAGCCGGTCTGTCCAGCTGCATCAGGAGATTTATCAGCGCCATTCGGATATCGGCTCGGTGCTGGTTGCCCATCCGCCAAGCATCATGGCGTTTGCGGTAACGGACACGGTGTTTGATTCGCGCACGATACCCGAGAGCTATATATTGCTGCGCGAGACGGAGAAGGTGCCTTTCGGTGTGAGCTACCGTCAGCCCAAAAAAGCGGCGGGTCTTTTCTCATCCAAAACGCCGGTGCTCATTTGCGAGAATGATTGCGTGATTGTGACAGGAAGCAGCCTGCTAAACGCTTTCGACAGGCTGGAAGTGGCCGAATTCACCGCCAAATCCATCATCGCGGCGCGAAACCTTGGTGAGATCGTGCACATACACGATGACGAGATTGAAGACATCAATAAAGCTTTTCAATTGCAATAGAAACTTACGGGAGCCAAGACTTCCTGCATTTCTTTGAACTGTATAAAAAGGCGTCGTAGGGAAAAGGCAACGAAGTCATAAACTTTACTTGTTAAAACAGAATACTTTGTTTTATCTTTGGGTTATGCCGTTTACTTATGTCATCTATTGGATGGCATAAACGTAACATGTATTTATATAGCAAGATTGTGTATAATAAACACATGTTGCAGCGATTAAATCGAAAAAAATACCGTGAAAAACCGTTTTTTTATGCATTTTCTATTAAGTTATGCTTTTTCTTAATCGATATTATTAATAGACATACAAAAACATTTCCAAATGAGCAGATTATCAATTGAGCTTTTAAATAATATTTGGTTTCATAATGCCTAACTAAACGAATTCGTTACGGTTGTTTAGATTTGGCTTATAAATGATAACTAAATAATAAAGGAGACATTTATGAAGAAGAGTATGGGTTTAATTATGGGGTTGGTGGCGCTTGGGTTATTGATACCCAGCATGCTGATGGTGTTTTCCAACACCGGAGAGTGGAATGTTGCTGTCATTTTATTGGCAGTTTTTGTACTATCTGCGGCAGTATTTTCGATTATTGCGGCGATTTTTTCAATTACCGGACAGAGAAAAGCTGCGGCAATGTTTGTATGCGCGGGTATCGCAGCAGTTTTGGGTTTGGGGTTAACCCTGTTCCTGACATTTTCTTTCGATTTGACAATCATCACCACTGCACTAAGCGTGATTATACTTTTTGTTTCCGCGAAGATGGTATCTGCGGCAGCTGAATAAGAGACCTCTTTTTATATTTTAACCAGCAGAAATAGATTTGTAAATTTAATCAATCGTTATCTTTTATAATTCTGAGATAGAAAAAGCAAGGGATGCCTTTCATACCCTTGCTTTTTGACTTATGCTGACTGTTCGGTGCCGTCAATGACCGACGCTAACGCCGTTTCCAGTAATAATACGCAATCACGACTATGCTTGATAAGGCCTGCGGTAGAGATCGTGCTTTTTGAGCCCGTTTTTCTTAGCCATTTGCCGCCATCCGAAGTTACCGCCAAAGTAATACAAGCTCCTCGGAAAGCCGACACGGATATAAATGTTTTTCAGAGGCGATAACTGTTCATTGCTGATATCTTCCACCATGAGACCAAGCGCGCCATTTAGCGTTTCCATGGCCTTCTTCATGAAAGGCGCTTCTTTCGCGCCCATTATCATGCCGCCGGCGCCAAAGCTCACGCCAAAGCGGAAGCAGGCGCCAACGTGGCGGCTGAAGCTTTGTATCACTCGAATGGCTTCTTCGTTGATTTCGGGCTCAGGAAAGCCGCAGTTGACGATGGTATAAACCTTTTGCGGCTTGCCTTGGGAGCCAATGAATTGCGCATAGTCCTCTAAGAACCGCGTCAGCATGCCCGGCATGCAGAAAATGTATAGCGGAAAGATAATAAGCAAAGCATCTGCTTCGCGCATAGCTTCATACGCGGGCAGGCAGTTTTGACTCGTCAGCGTTTTGCGGACATCGATGATATCCGTTTGAATGTCTTTGCCGCTGAACCGCTCTTTTGCTATGTTGGAGAGTAAGTCGGAGACGGATGGTTCGCCTTTTTTGGGGCTTGCGCTTAGTATAGTCATCTTTTTCATAATGTACCTCCCACGACGGGCTTGAGCGTAACTGACTTAAACGCTTTTTCTATTTGATCTTCGGAGCCATCGTCAATGAGTACCGTTATATTGGCTCTGTGTTTTTGCGTAATATCGATAAAAAGCTGTGCGTCTTCGGCGCTCAAATGACTGCCGTATCCGATCATGATCTGCCGGGGGTAGCTCTCATACCGGCGCGGATGCATCGTAGATCCGTCTTTGCGCACCTCGAAGAAGGGCAGCATATTGGGCAGACAACGGTCAATCGCAGATTTCATATTGGCACTGAACTGTCCGAAAACAACAGGGGAGAGGTAAATGGTTACATCGCTATTCATGATAGCGCGGTTGATATTTGCAATATCGTCACTTATCACGCATTCGCCGGGCTTTTTCACCCAGCAGCCAAAGCAGCCCCTGCAAAACGCGAGATCCCCGCGGCCGATTTTCTTTTCTTCGATGACGAAATGCTCTGATGACAGGTAGTCTTTTAACTGAGACAATAGACGTGCGTAGGCGTCTGTCTCATAGTCCTTGTCGGACAGGATATAAGCTTTCATATATCATACTCCTCAATAATGTTAACGATGTTAACATAACAATATCAGCTTATGTTTACTATGTCAACATATTATGTTATAATTAATGTAAAAAGAATATAGAATCAGCGGCTAAAGGAGACGGGCATGACCAAAGAAAGTTATCACCATGGTGATTTAAAGACAGAGCTCATCAAAAAGGGGCTCAAAATACTGGACGAGGATGGCTTTGATGGCTTTTCCATGCGCAAGGTGGCCAAGGCCTGCAATGTGAGCCAGACAGCGCCGTATCGCCATTTTAAGGATAAGAATGAGCTGATCCAAGCGATTGCTGTGACCGCCTTGCAGGAATTTGACCAAAGCCTTGAAAAAGCGTTTAATGAAGACGGTGATCCCAAACAACAGCTTAAGAATATGGGGGTTTATTATATCCGATTCTTCACGGAAAATCCCGAATACATGCGGCTGCTATTCTTCGGCAATGCGCAGGTATGGATGCGTGAGGCGGTTAAGAATGAATGCCACTCGGGTTATGAGCACCCGTATTCGGCGCTTGAGAGAGCGGTCAAGAATTATAAGGCGGCTTACCCCGGGGATGAGCGGAGCGAAGACGAACTTGTCGTTTATTGCTGGGGCTTAGTGCACGGCATTGCCGTGCTATTAGTGAACAACGAGATACCCAAGCAGGACGGTTACATGGCACTTGTAGAGAGGGTGATTCAGAGCGAGAGGTTTTTATAAACTGTCTATTCCTCCGCTTTTGCCGTGCAGCAGTGGCGGATATCGTTCAAGAATTGCAGAAGCGCTTCAATGGCGGCTTTGGGCGCTTTGAACGTGATGTAAGGCGGCGAGGCATCCCGCAGCCTTGAATTTCTGTGTTTTTGCAGGACGTGAAGCAGCCTGTTCGAATCGATGTTGCATTCTTCGGGATACTTGAGCGTGAATGCGCCCGCGTTGCGAGTGACCGAGATGAGCCCTGCGCGTGCCGCAAATCGCTTGATCAGTGAAATCAGTATGAGATTTTGTACCGATTTGGGCATCTTGCCGTAACGATCGATAATCTCCTCCTTAAGCTGCTTGGCACTGCGCGTGCCTTCAATCGCCGCGATTTTTTTGTATATTTCGATGCGCTGAATCTCGTCGTCAATATAAGAGGCAGGAACATGCGCGCTAAGCCCGATTTCCACGGATGTATCGGCGGGGCGCTCTATACGCTCGCCCCTGATCTCGGCCACCGCCTCGCGCATAAGCCGGCAGTACATATCGTAACCCACGGCAGCCATCTGTCCGGACTGCTCCGCGCCCAACAGATTGCCCGCGCCCCTGATTTCAAGATCACGCATGGCGATTTTGAAGCCCGCACCCAGCTCGGTGAACTCTGCGATGGTTGCGAGCCGCTTTTCGGCGTCCGGCGTCATGCGGGTTCCGGGCAGATATGTCAAATACGCGAAAGAGGTTTTCGCGGCGCGTCCCACGCGCCCTTTTATTTGATAAAGCTGTGCCAATCCAAATTTGTCCGCCTCGTAAACGATCACCGTATTGACATTGGGAATGTCGATGCCCGATTCGATGATGGTGGTGCAAAGCAGCACGTCATACATACCGTTCAAGAAGTCCACCATTACATCTTCCATCGCTGTTTCGCCCATGCGCCCATGCGCGATAGCCACGCGCGCTTCGGGCACATTTTTGTGCAAGTCGGAAGCAAGATGATCCATAAGCCCGATCTGGCGGCAGACGAAATATACCTGGCCGCCGCGGTCCATTTCCCGGGTAACGGCGTCCCGCAGCAGCTGGCCTGAGTATTCCATGACGTAGCTTTCGGGGGCCTTGCGTTCCTCGGGCGGTGTATCGAGCACACTCATGTCGCGGATGCTTGTAAGCGCCATCTGGAGCGTACGCGGAATGGGTGTGGCCGAAAGCGTCAGCACGTCCACACTGCGCTTAATATCCTTAATGCGCTCCTTATGCGATACGCCGAAGCGCTGTTCCTCATCAATCACGAGCAGCCCCAATTCCTTGAACTTGATATCGGGCGATAACAGCCGGTGTGTGCCGATCACGATATCCACCGTACCCGCCTTTAGGCCTTTGAGTATGCGCGTCTGGTCGGCTGCGGACACATACCTTGAGACCGATTCGATCGTGACCGCGAATTCCTTGAAGCGTTCGCGAAAAGAATAATAATGCTGGCGCGCGAGCAGCGTGGTGGGCACGAGCACGGCGCATTGCCGCCCTTCCATCACGGCCTTGAAGCAAGCGCGCATTGCCACCTCTGTTTTGCCGTAGCCCACGTCGCCCAGCAGCAGACGATCCATCACCTTTTCCTGCTGCATATCCTTTTTGATCTCTTCGATGCTTTGCAGCTGGCCCTCCGTCTCGTCATACGGGAAACTGTCTTCAAACTGATGCTGCCAAAGTGTGTCCTCCCCGTACTTGTATCCTTTATTGTGCAGCCGTTCGCTGTATATGGATACAAGGTCTTCCGCGAGTTCCTTGACGGCTTTTTTGACACGCGCCTTGGCTTGGCCCCATTCGCGCCCGCCCAGTTTGGAAAGCCGCTCATTGTCGCCGCCCATATACTTTTGTATCCGGTCGATCTGGTCGGTGGGGATAAACAGCTTGTCGCCGTCGCG
>JAEWQS010000021.1 GCA_023399095.1 Bacillota bacterium | reverse complement strand
TACGCGCGATGACCTTATCGCCGCACCGCGCCACCGTGACGCAGTTGCTAAACACATCTGTGACGCGAAAGAACAGCGTCTTCTTGTCACCATCCAGACGCAGACGCTGGGGCACCACGTACCGAACGCCATTGCCCACCTGAGCGGCGCAATAGGCGATGGTCTTGCCATCATCGTGCAGATACCCGGCCGCCGCCGTGCCTGCGCGCGTGGCCTCCTCCGTCACAAAATCCACAAGATCGTGAACCTGCACCGCGTTTCCGCATGCAAACACCCCTTGTATGGAGGTCTGCATATGGCTGTCAACCTCGGGGCCGCCCGTGACGAGATCGATTTTGATATTCATGCAGCGCGATAATTCGTTCTCGGGAATAAGCCCGACGGAAAGCAGCAATGTATCGCATGCCACGTATTCCTCCGTGCCCTTTATGGGCACGCCCTTTTCGTCCACCGCCGCTATGGAGACGCCCTCCACACGCTTGGTGCCGTGTATACGTGTGACCGTATGCGAAAGCCGAAGCGGAATACCATAATCATCAAGGCACTGGACGATGTTGCGCTTGAGCCCGCCCGAATACGGCATGAGCTCCAGCACCATTTTGACTTGCGCACCCTCTAGCGTCATGCGCCGCGCCATGATGAGTCCGATGTCACCCGAGCCGAGTATCACCACCTCTTTGCCCGGCATGTACCCTTCTATGTTGACGAAACGCTGCGCCGTGCCCGCTGTAAGCACACCCGCGGGCCGGTCTCCCGGCAGCAGCAGCGCACCCGCACTGCGCTCTCTGCATCCCATCGCAAGCACGATTGCGCCCGCCTCGATGGTGCAAAGCCCCGATTTGGGCCCCACCACTGTAAGCACGCGTGACGGTGAGATTTCCAGCACCATTGTTTGGGTCAAATATGTGATGCCGAGCGCCGCCGCTTTATCCTCAAATCGCGCCGCGTATTCGGGGCCTGTCAGTTCTTCGCCAAACACATGCAGCCCGAAGCCGTTATGAATGCACTGGTTCAATATACCCCCGAGATGTGCTTCTCTTTCTATCACCACCACGCTGTCCGCGCCGTTTTCCTTGGCCGCGATGGCGGCAGCCAACCCCGCCGGGCCTGCCCCGACAACAGCCACATCTGCCTTCATTTTGCCGCCTCCTTTGTTTTTCCCGCAAGTATCCACGAGCCCTCATCGCTTTTGGTGATGTCCTTTAAATCCTTACCCAGCTCTCGTGCGAGAATGTCCATCACGCGCGGCATGCAAAAACCGCCGTGACAGCGCCCGAAGCCCGCCGATGTGCGCAGCTTCACGCCATCGACCGAGGTCGCGCCGCAAGGACGGTGTATGCTCTGCACGATCTCCGCTTCGGTCACATGCTCGCACCGGCAGATCACATTCGCATAGCGCGGATCGATGTTGATGAGCTCGCACTGCCTTTCGGGTGTGGCATGTGAAAACACTTCAATGGGCTTGCGAATCCGTGTCGCGCCGGCCTTTTTGGTGCCGTCAACGCCCATGCATACCAGCATCTCCGTCACATACTCCGCAATCGCGGGTGCTGATGTGAGCCCGGGCGATTCGATGCCTGCCACGTTCACAAATCCCGGGGCACTTTTTGATTCCTCAATGATAAAATCGTGCCTGTCTCCCACGGCACGCAGACCCGCAAACACGGTAATTGCACTGCGTTTATCAATTGATGGGACATAGCGGCGCACGCCGTTCATCACGGCTGCCAGCCCTTCGGGCGTGGTGGCTGTATCCTCCTTGCCGACAAATTCAGCCGTCGGCCCCGCGATCATGTTGCCATGCGCAGTGGGTGAGAACAGCACACCCTTGCCCTTTTCGGACGGTGCGCCGAAAATCACGCTGCGCACTTTCACAGGCTGGCTCTTATCGAACAGCACATACTCACCGCGCCGCGCTGTGATCGTGAATTCTTCTGCACCGGCCATGCGTGAAATCTCGTCGGCATAGACGCCAGCGGCATTCACAACAAACCTCGCTTGGATGCGGTGTTCTCCGGCGTATATAATAAACACTTCGTTTTTCCGAGTTATCGCTGTTACACGACTGTTCAAGCAAACCTGTGCACCGTTTGCCGCTGCGTTTTCCATCGCCGCGATGGCGAGCTCGAAAGGGCTCACGATACCGGCCGTGGGCGCCCAGAGCGCCGATTTAATTACCCTGCTTAAATGCGGCTCTTTTCTGCGTACTTCGTCGCCAGAAATTTTTTCCACATGTACGCTGTTCTGCCTGCCTCTTTTTAGCAGCTTATCGATGCTCTTGTCCTCTTCATCATCAAACGCCACCACGAGCGAACCGCAGTTTTCATACGGCACACCCAGCTCTTTCACTGCATATGGCATCAGCGCGTTGCCGCGTACGTTCATGCGCGCTTTCATGCTGCCCGGCTCCGCATCATAGCCTGCGTGGACGATACCGCTGTTGGCACGCGTCGCCCCCACCGCCACATCCGCAGCAGCTTCAATCACACAAACTTTTGCATTGCATTGTGACAGCTCACGTGCGATCATCGCGCCCGTGATGCCTGCACCGATAATGGCCACATCATAAATCATTGTCGTTATCCCTTTCTGCTCATTTTCAAACCAGAGGAAGTACTGATTAAAAAACTACCCAAATAAAAAAGCTACACCAAAAAAATCTGGTGCGGCTCGTTTCTCCTGCCTATTCAGTGATTACATTATAACACAGAAAATGCTTTTTTCAATGTTTGTTATACTTTGTCTCATCATTTATTGACGCACATCAAGCTATTTATATATAATATCGGTAATTAATAAGATTCATTTGCAAATCAGGGGAGGCAGCAATGGCGGGTCAGATATTCGAAAAACTATGGCAGTCAGCCGAAAACGCATTTTTGCAGGTCGGCGTTTTTGTGGGCGCAGTGCTGCTCATATTCGGCTATATCAATTACAAAACGCAGGGGCGTTTTGTGCAAAAGCTTGAGAACGCCAAGCGGCTTCAGCCTGTGATCGGCGCGTTACTCGGCTTAACGCCGGGTTGCGGCGGCGCGATATTCGTGATGCCGCTTTATCTAAAAGGCACCGTCACATACGGCACAGTGATTTCGACGCTTGTGGCGACCATGGGAGACTCGGCTTTTGTGTTGCTATCCACACGGCCTCTTGATTATCTTTATGTGTCGATCATCAGCTTTGCTGCAGCCATTATCACCGGCTATACGATCGATGCCCTCAAGATTGACGGCGGCTTTTCTAAAAAGCGCGAGGCGCTGCTTAAGAAGAACGCGGTATCCGCGCAAGAGCATGCCAAGCTGCAGGATGGACCCGTGCGCCATATCGGCCACGAGGACGGTGACAGCATCGATATGCTGCTTCACCATCACGACAAAGGCCGTCACGAGATGAGCCTCATAAACCGTTTTATCCACAACGGTGCGTATAAGATTTTCTGGGTGTTGATCGCAGTGGGGCTTGTGCTTGGAATATCACTGTTGTTTCAGGTGGACATCAACGCAAGCTTTGGCATCCCGCACATCGGTACGATTATCGGCATCGGCGGTATGGTTTTCTGCCTTATCTACATGATTCTGGGCAAGCGATTCCTCAAAAATGAAGAACACGAAGAGGAAGAGCAAAAGATATTCTCGCTCAAGGAAACACTTGTGCATAACGCACAGGATACCGCTTTTGTGTGCGTATGGGTGTTCATCGCTTATTTCGTTTATGAGTTGTTTGTGATATTTGTGGGCGGCGAGGCGGTGGTGTCCTCGTGGATGATGGCAACGGGGCTTTTGTCCGTAATCGTCGGCGCAATGATCGGGCTGATACCCGGCTGTGGGCCGCAGATCATCTTCGCTTCGCTCTATGGCAAGGGCATGCTGCCCTTTGCGGCGCTTCTCGCCAACGCCATCTCACAGGATGGTGACGCGCTGTTTCCGCTGCTCGCGATCGACCGCCGCTCGTCCCTTTGGGCGACGGTGATCACCACGGTGCCCGCGCTGCTGCTGGGTATCGCCGTATACTTCATTGAGACGCTTCTTTTTTAAACCAACGGCAGCTTATTCGTATAAAAAAAGCGTTCCGCCAAAACATTTGGCAGAACGTTGATATAATGCGGGTTCAAAAGGCATCTACTTGCAACCCACAGTTATCATAATATGTAATATGATTTAATTCCCTATTTTCTTTAGCTCCGTCAAAAGCTCACCGATCTGTACGTTGTTTGATCCGTACAAAAATGAGAACTGCTCATTGCTCACTCTGATACTTATTTGACTTAATTGACCGGAATCAATGGCACCCACTTTTTTCACATCTGTTATATACTGAAACGGCAAAAACAAACAAGAGCACGAGAGGTCAGCCCGGCCGGTAAATCTGATATGTTGTTCTCTTTCCAGTACAATGAGCTCTGAATCATTGGTAACAAAAGCAGTGCTAGCCAGAAGCCTTCTCCTTAACAACAATGAAAATGCTTTTTCATAGAGATGCTTGTATTTCGGCATTAATTTAGAAGGCGGCTGATATGCGACCAGACGAATTCTTTCGTTTGAAGCTTTGAATTGATCAATAAGCAGCGAATAACGATGTTCGACCGAGTTGATATCATAGGCAATGGGCGGTATATTCAGCTTTCTTTCTTCAGCCGCATATCTTTCTCTGATGATGTTAATCAGCTTGAACATCTTGTCTTCTGAAACCGTGTTATAATCAACAATGATGGTTTCGTCCTTTAGGAAAAGATACAGCTGCCCCTTTAATAACGCGGCAGTGTTTTTTATCGCCACAACGCTTTCATATGATAGCCTTTTCTCTTCAACATTGTCATGAACTCTTTTCAAAATATATAAATATGACTCGAACGCGCCAATGACATAGTCATATAGATTCATATCAGGAGTTGCGTCTCTTCTGTCAATCTTCCGGGGTATCTTTATAAGCATCAGCGGCGTTTCTTTTTCTTGATAGTAATTCACAAATAAAGGCGGCATGGTGTATTCGTCGTTGATTTCAAAAATCCACTGCCCAAAGGCATCGTACTCCTTTGTGCTTTTAACGATCATCTCTATATCCCCCTTGTCAGAATTTGAAGGCATAGCATAAATTAACAGTGTTTATTTAATCATATATGTCATGCTATATGGTGTCAATCGCACTATTTTAATGAAGCTTGATGATTTGTGATTGTAAATTTTCCAGAAAAACCTGGTGTGCGTGAATTTTTTATCCTGTGATCTCATCAAAAAAACAAAATAATACTGTTATATTTATGATGTTTACGTCATGAAGCAAAAGTTTTTGGTTTAATGCGTATTTCCATACGCACAAAAAAGGCAGCCATTTGGCTGCCACAGAATGATTGTTCTCATAGGCTTTTTTCGAACAAATAGAATAACCCTTTTCTGAACTCAACTCTGCCGACCTGAATGTATCCGAGGCTTTCATAAAGATTGAGAGCATGCGGATTTTGCGAAAAGACATCCAGCCGCACAGACTGATAGCCACGTTCCTTTAACATAATGTGAGCGAGCTGCATGGCGTGTTTGCCATACCCTTGATGCTGACAAGGCGGATCGATACAGAACCTGTGTACCACAACGGCAGGTACATTGCATTTCCAGCATCCTTGAGAATATTCTTCATATTGATCCTCGTTTATCACAATCACTCCCACAATTTTCGCGCTGTCGCAAAGCAGATACATGTCGCCATTATCGATATCCTGCCTAAGCATCTCTTCCGAAGGGTATATGTCGTCCCACTGAAATATAAACCGGTCGCACATATCAGCGACGGCGCGCCTGAAAATCGCCGCAACGGTTTGCACATCTTTGGTTTGTGCCAGCCTTAATGTCATCATAAACTAAATCCTTATTGTCGGGTCTTCGGGACGCGCACGGTACAGCACAAATTTTCGTCCCGACGACGAAACGGCTTCAGCACCCGCGGCCTCGGCAATTTCACTTACCATCTGAGCGGCGCTTACAGGCGCATTTTGCTGCACCGTCCCTTTAACAAGCTCTCTTGCGGTCAGCGCTTCATCCACCTGTTTAATAATATTGTCCGAAAGACCGGTTTTTCCTATAAAGATAATCGGCTCTAAATTGTTGGCCATCGCGCGCAGCGTGGCTCTTTGTTTGCTGGTCAGCATAGCGCTCCTTTCTAATTATCAGTCGACAAAATCAAATTCGAGCCCTTCGAGGCTCACAGTATCGCCGGTTTGTGCCCCTGCCCTGCGCAGCGCCTTAACGATGCCAAAGTCTTTGAGCAGCTTTTGGAAATGGCGCATGGAATCGGGATCATCCGGGTCGGTCTTAGCAAGAATCTCTTGAATCACATTGCCTTCGACAAAATAGACACCGTCCTCTTCGATAATATCGAAGCCCATGTCTTGTCTTTCGAGCGCCCATTCCTCGATCACGCCGTCCTCTTCGACTGGCAGGGGAATTGGCAGCTCGTCAAGCATGCTGGATGCTCTTTCGAGCAGCACGTCCGTGCCTTCGCCGATCGCTGCGCATATCTCAAACACCTCAATACCCTGCGGCTTTAAATATTCAAGCAGTCTTTTTGCGTTTTCATCTGCGCCCGGTCCGTCCATTTTATTGGCAGCCACAATCTCAGGTCTGTCTTCGAGTTCTTTGGAATAGCTCGAAAGCTCCTGTCGGATGACCTTATAATCCTCGATGATATCTCTTCCCTCGCTGCCTGATGCGTCCACCACATGAATCAGCATGCGCGTGCGCTCGATATGGCGCAGAAAATCGTGCCCAAGACCCGCGCCTTCGTGTGCGCCTTCAATAAGACCCGGTATGTCTGCCATGATATAGCTTTTGTCGTGCCATTGCACCACGCCGAGGTTAGGTGACAGCGTGGTAAAGTGATATGCCGCGATTTTGGGCCGTGCGCTCGTGCACGCCGCCAGCAACGTGGATTTGCCCACGCTCGGGAAACCGATCAAACCGATATCGGCGATAGATTTGAGCTCAAGCATCACATGCTTGCCTTTTGTTTTGCGCCCCGGTGTGGCGAAACGCGGCTTTTGACGCGTGGCTGTCGCAAACCGTGCGTTGCCTTTGCCGCCCATGCCGCCTGAAAGCAGCTTCCTGCGGCCTTCGCGCATGTCCGCGGCGACGCGCTCTGTCTCAAAGTCCTTTATCACTGTGCCCGGCGGTATCTTAATCACAAGGTCTTCGCCCGTTTTACCGCGCATATTTTTCTTTTTGCCTATCTCGCCGTTTTGCGCGACATACTTTTGCTGATACTTAAAATCCATCAGCGTGCGCATGCTTTCGTCGACTTCAAATACGACCCCGCCGCCATCACCGCCGTCGCCGCCATCCGGACCGCCCGCAGTGACGTACTTTTCCTTACGGAACGATACGGCACCGTTGCCGCCGTCACCCGCCTTTATATATATTTTCGCTTTGTCTACAAACATTTATTTCATGATCCCTTTCCGCCCCATGGGCAGATATCTAATAAGAAACACTCGCCGCAATTCGGCTTGCGCGCGGCGCAGATTTTGCGTCCGTGCCATATCAGCCAATGATGCGCATCCGACCACTTATCCTGTGGAATGTTCTTCATCAACTGCTTTTCGGTTTCCAGCACGTCTTTGGCATGTGCCAGCCCCAATCGGTTGGTCACTCGGAACACATGCGTGTCCACAGCAATCCCAGGGATGCCAAACGCATTGGAGAGCACCACATTGGCCGTTTTTCGCCCCACACCCGGCAGAGCAGTCAGCTCTTCCATTGTTCGCGGCACTTCCCCGCCGTATTCGTCCACAAGCTTTTGGCACGCCGCAAGCAGATTCTGGGCCTTGGTATGATAAAATCCGCAGCTTTTGATGATTTGTTCCAGCTCGGCCTGACTTAAGCGAAGCAAACGATCCGCATCGGGCGCTTTCTCAAAAAGCACCTCAGTGACGGCGTTGACCTGCTTGTCCGTCGTCTGTGCGGAGAGCATTGTCGCGATCAGCAGCTCGAAGGGATTGCGGAAATGAAGTGCGGGCCGCGCACCCATATAGTGCTGTTCAAGCCGTTTGAGTATCTCATCGTTGTCATTCATATCCATTCCCCCATATGCTCCCCGTTATTATATCGACAGATGCCATAAAAAACAAATCATATTTTGTTTTGCATGTTGTTTTGCAGCCTTCTTCGAATAATTTCACACTGTCAGCTAAAAATATTCGTATGTTTAACGTGATTATTAAAACTGCGATACTTTACTTCTTCGCGATGCTTGTCATCCGATTAATGGGCAAAAGGCAGGCCGGTGAGCTGCAGCCTTTTGAACTCATTATCGCCATCATGATCGCTGAGGTGGCCGCCACGCCGATGGACGGGCCGGGCGTGCCCATCACATACGGCATCGTACCTGTTGTTGTGCTGCTCCTGCTTCACAATCTGATTTCTTTTATATCGATAAAAAGCCAGAAGGTACGCGCTTTCTTTTCCGGCCGGCCAAGCATCGTGATCCATAAGGGTATTATTTGCCGGGAGGAGCTAAAAAAACTCAGCTACAATCTAAACGACCTTCTGGAACAGCTGCGAAACAAGGATGTCATGAACATCGGCGATGTGCATTACGCTGTTCTGGAGACAAACGGAGAGCTCAGCGTGATGCTCAAACCCGAAAAGCGCCCGATTACACCTGAAGACATGAGCATGGCGCCGCAAAATCCCGGTTTTTGCTACGATGTGATACTGGACGGCAAATTACAGCTCAAGAACTTAGAGCGCCTTGGGTTCACGGAAAATCAGCTTCAACAAATTCTCAAATCGCATAAATTCAAGCGTGTCAGCGACGTATTTTTGGCGATGGCCGATGAAACAGGAAGCGTGCTGCTTCAGGACTACCGCGGGCACCAATCGACAGGAAGTATAAACAATGGCTAAACGAATTGCCATCATAGTACTTCTCATCATCATACTCGGCGGCTCGCTGTGGCAGCATATCTATGTCACCGGTGCGACAGAAAAGCTTGCAAGTGACTTAGATAAGGTAAACGAAGCGCTCATTGCTGAAGATTTTTCGGCAGCCATTATCGCCGCTCAAACGTTCAAAGAAAATTGGGAAAAAGAAAAGCATCTTTTTGAGACGCTTTTTGAACACGAAGAGGTCGATCTGATTTCAGCCAGCAGCGCACGGTTGCAACAGATGTGTGCTCAAGGCAATAAATCAGAAGCACTTGCCGAGACAGCCGAAACGCTGTATTTCATTCGCCATATCCACGAAATCGATAGCGTGAAATGGGAAAATATCTTCTGAGGATGTATACCATTAATCTGCACTTCACTAACGCCACGAAAAGCTGTAGCTCCATCCATCCCCTTTTGCGTTGGCAACGATCTGCGACTCATCAAAAACGATGCCGCCGCCCAAGCCGAGCTCTTTTGCCGCTATCTCGAAGTGACAGGCAGCGATGCCCATATCAATGCGCTGCATGCAAAAACCGTACATTGTGTTTCCTGCGTAATGTTTGTCTGCCGCCAAATAGAAATGCAGCGCATCGCCGCTGCGAATCACGCGCCATGGCTGTTTATTGGATGCCGAGGGGCCGATACGCACCATTTCAAGGCAGGTTTTGAGCGTCCCTTCGTCAATGAATAACGGTGTTTTCACACTGCCGTCAAAAAAGAGCTCTCCAAAGCGTTTGCGCTTTCTCGCGCCCGCTCCCGCTGCCACCATCTTTTCTGTCAGCGCTTTTTTCTCTGCCGCATAGCCAATGGGAGATATCGCCGGCATGAGTTCATCGTTGTCCGGCTTGACGAGTGCCGTAAACGATGCGCGTTTGAACGTACCGCCGAGCCAGCATGTGCCAAGGCCCAGCGCGGTGGCATAAAGCACCATCTTTTCAAACGCATACCCAAAGCCTTCGATATCGTATCCGCCTTTTTTGACACAGCCTGCAAAAAAAGTCTTCACACCTTTGATAAAGCCATAGGTGCCAAGCTTACCGGACCCGCCCTCCACGATGTCAAAACGCACGTTGGCGTTAAACGGGTTCTCACAGGCGGTTTCAAAAAAGCTTTTTAGCAGCTCCAGCTTTTCTGGTTCAACCGGTTTTTTCTCATATGTCCTGACGGACGTCCTTTTCTGCATGAGCGCAATTGCGCTTTGGTCTAAAAACATTCAAAACCTCCAGCAGTTTTTTAAAAGCTCCATCGTTGTCGTCGCATGGTTACGTTGATAACCAACCCAAACGCGATCATGTTAGTCAGCAAGTTTGAGCCTCCGTAGCTTAAGAACGGCAGCGGGATACCTGTGATAGGCATCACGCCGACATTCATGCCGATGTTCTCGAAGATGTGAAACAGCGTCATGGCAGCCACGCCCACAATGATCAGCGATCCAAAATCGTCTTTCGCTTTGGTCGCGAGATACAGCGTTCGAAAAATCAGTATGAAATATAGTAATATCACAACCATAATGCCGACAAAGCCGATCGCCTCTGCAGTGGTGGCAAATATAAAGTCCGTTTGCTTTTGAGAGATATTTGAGAGTTTGCTCTCTCCGCCCATAGAGAATAGCCCTTTGCCATATGCCTGCCCCGAACCAACGGCCGTCTGGGCCTGCTTGGACTGACGCTGTATATCCTCAATCTGCTGCTCAGACATGCCTTCCCTCGCCATACCAAGGAACGTATAAATTCTGTCCTTTTGCCAATCGGCCATCACCAGCCAACCTATCGGCAACGCAACACCGGCACACGCAAACAATCCGCCAATCAGCTTCAAACTGGTTCTCGCCATAAACAGCATCGAAATAAACATAAACGCATAAACAAACGCTGTGCCCCAATCCGGCTGAATCATGATCAGCGCTGTCGGAACGACGAACACCGCGAGCAACGGAAGCAGATCCTTGATTTTTTTAATACCGCCGTCGTGCCCCTGCGTTTTTTTGGATATCATATGCGCCAAGACAATAATCATGCCGATTTTGCCGACCTCGCTAGGCTGAAAGCCCGAGGTGCCGATACGGAACCAGCCCTTTGTGCCGTTTATCTCGGAACCAAACAGCATCACAGCAATTAGCAGCCCCACAATGACCACATAGATCCACTTGTAATATTCTTCGATGGCATGGTAATCGGGCAGCAATACAATAAACATGCCCAAAATGCTGACGCCAAACCACGCCAGCTGCTGGAACGTGCGGCTTAAATCAAGCTGTGCAATGGCCGCGCTTAACGAACCTGTCTCATCAATCAACGGCTCAGATTCAGCGCTTGCGATTGCCACGAAACTGAACATAATCAGCACAATGATGTTGCCAAACAGCAGCCAATCTATGAATTTAAACATTCTCGGATCTATGAATTTCAGCTTCATAGTACGTTAATCCTCTGCAATCTTTACAAATGTGTTTCAATTATAACATAAATATTAATTCCGCAACACCCTGCCACAAGAAGTTTACATATTCATTTGGTATCAGCATATCAGAAAAAGACGTTTTAGGGAAGTGCATCAATGCCCTTACAACCGCCTCATCATTTAACTGCGTATTGTGCACTTACTATAGCGAATATGTTATGTAATAAGAATGATAGAGAATATGTTATGTAATAAGAATGATGCAGCAGCTAGATATGGCGTGAGCATATCATGCTGAGGAGCGTGGAGCGACGAAGCATCTATTTTCGCACGATTCTCATCCACTTCGTAGTCATATCGCTTCGCTTATTCAGAATGACCGCAAAAGCTGGCTTTGAGCAAGTCATGCTAAACAGGCTAATATAGACAAAACGCGCCGGAAAATGATATATTAGTAACGCGCATTTTTGCGCACAGGAGGACAAAATGGCGTACAGAGCTTTGTACCGCACCTGGCGGCCCGCGCGGTTTGCCGAGGTGTCGGGGCAAGAGCATATCATAAAGGTGCTGACCGGGCAGATCGAATCTGCGCGTATTGCACATGCTTATCTTTTTTCAGGACCCAGAGGCACCGGCAAAACGAGCCTGGCCAAAATATTTGCGCGCGCTGTGAATTGCAAAGCACGACAGGAAAATGAACCCTGCGGACAGTGTGAAGCTTGTGTGGAAACGTCGGCAGAAAACCCCGTTGATATCGTTGAGATCGACGCGGCGTCCAACAACGGCGTGGACAGCGTTCGCGAGATACGCGATCGCGTGAACCTGTTGCCTGCCATCTGCCGATATAAGGTCTATATCATCGACGAGGTGCATATGTTGTCTAAGGGCGCGTTTAACGCTTTGTTAAAGACGCTCGAAGAACCGCCCTCACACGTGATATTCATACTCGCGACCACCGAGCCACACAAGCTCCCCGCAACGATACTCTCGCGCTGCCAGCGTTTTGATTTTAAGCGCATATCCGCGGAGGATATCACGGCACGGCTGACCGAGGTCGCCACGGGCGAGGGCTATGAGTTTGACACTGAGGCGCTGCGCACCATTGCGCGCGCGGCTGAAGGCGGATTGCGCGACGCGCTTTCGATACTCGACCAATGCGCGGCATCCGGCGCGGTCACGCAGCCGAGTGTGACGGCAGCACTGGGCGGCGGCGATGCGCGAATGGTATTTGAGCTTATCGACTGCATCACGTCCTACGATGAGAAAGGCGCGCTTGAGCGGCTCGCTTCGCTGCTGATGGCGGGCGCGGACACACGTGCTCTCATCAAAGATCTTGCAGAAGCATTTCGCCGCATGATGTGGCTGTCCGTCGGCGCTGGTGATTCAGACGACAGCGGCCTTGAAGCCAAGGCCAAGAGCTTCGGTAAAAACGCGTGCATTCGCGCGCTCAATATACTCATACAGAAGGAATACGAGATGCGCCAGAATCTGCGCGCGGATATCGTACTCGAAACAGCCGTTATGGCGCTGATGTGCCCCGAGGACGACGATTCAGCACCCGACAGCGCACGCATTGAAAAGCTGGAGGCGCGTCTGGCGGCGCTGGAAAAGCGGCCCGCATCGACAGCGTCTGCTCAGGCTGTGCCAGTTCAGGCTGTGCAGCCTGAGGTGTCCAAAGCCCAAACACCTGTCAAAGCAGTGTCCAAAGCGCACAATAAAGCGGAAGCATCTCAGGGCGTCAGTGACGCGCAGGAGCTGTGGCAAAAGCTGTTGTCCGCGTTGAAAGCAGATGCATACTACTTTGTGTATCCGCATGCGGCGAAGGCCAAGCAAGCGATGCTCAAGGGTGAAGATGGACTGGAGATCACGTTCGGCAGCAGCGCGGAAGTGGCCGCCGAGTTCTTAAAGCATCCTCCCGCTCAAAAGGCGGTGGGTGAAGCGCTCGAAAAATTGACAGGCAAACAGATGAATCTGAGCATCATCATCGAAAAAGAATCCGGTTCAAATTCAGGCAAACCGGACATACTTGCGATGTTTGGTGATAAGATCGAAGAAATATAACACTATTTTAATTAAAAATAAGGAGGTTTCTCATGGCAAAGAGAAAATCTTTTGGTGGCGGCGGTGCAATGAACATGGGTTCCATGATGGCCAAAGCCCAGAAAATGCAGGCGGATATGGCGGCGGCGCAGGCAGAGGCCGAGCAGACAGAGGTGGAAGCCACGGCGGGCGGCGGTGCGGTGACGGTGCGCGCAAACGGTGCCAAAAAGATAATCAGCATTAAGATTTCGCCCGAGGCGGCTGATCCGGACGATATCGAGATGCTGGAAGACCTGATTACAGCGGCGGTGAACGAAGCGCTTGTTAAAGCGGACAGCGTGATGCAAAACAAGGTGAACGCGGTCACCGGCGGCATCGATCTTGGAGGCATGTTCTAACTTTGAGCGGCATTATTGAACCTGTGGCCCGTCTGATCAACCAGTTTAACAAGCTCCCGGGCATCGGCCAGAAAACCGCTCAGCGGCTGGCTTTTCATGTGATTCATATGAGCGATACCGACGTGGAAGAATTCGCGAAGGATCTTTTCCATGCCAAGAAAGCGGCGGTCTATTGTCCGAATTGCGGCAATCTCATGCAAAAAGGCGAAGCGCTCTGCGATGTCTGCGAAGACACCCGGCGTGACGGCGCGCTTATCTGCGTGGTGACGGATATCAAGGACGTGCTGGCGATTGAGAAAACGCGCGAATTTAAGGGCGTTTATCATGTGCTGCACGGTGTGATCTCCCCCATGGACGGCATCGGCCCGGACGACATCAATATTTCGGGGCTCATCGACCGGCTGGCCAAGGGCGACATCACCGAAGTGATACTCGCGACGAATCCCGATGTGCAGGGCACGGCCACGGCCGCGTATATCGCCAAGACCATCCGTCCGCTGGTCTGTAAGATCACGCGGATTGCGCATGGCGTTCCGATCGGCGCCGATCTTGAATATACCGACGAGGTGACGCTTTCGCGTGCCATTGAGGGTCGGACAATATATTAACGGTTGGTATACAAACATGGCAATGTGGCAATAATACACAGCATCAACCAACAAAAGGGAGGATGCGGTATGGAAGTCAGCGAGTACACGAATGAGGTGAAACGTGCTTTTGCCATTTGGCAGGCGGCGCAGAACTATTTTGATAACGTGGCGGACCCCGACCTGATCGATTTTGCGATATATGACATGGAAGCTGCCAAAAAGAGATATGTGTATATGCTCAAGAAAGCCAGAGAGCTGCACAAAGAAGCACTGTAAAAACGCAATACAAAAATCTTTGTAAGCGGAGGACAAATGACCTTCGCTTTT
>JAEWQS010000006.1 GCA_023399095.1 Bacillota bacterium | reverse complement strand
GCCAGTCGTTTTCTATCGTCAACTGGCCAACCTTGCGTTCAAGGTCTGCGGTGCGTTCTTTTTCCGAGGCAAGCTCTTTTTCGGCTTCAGTCGGTTTTCTGTCAAACACCATGGCGGCGCGTTCCAGAAACTCCGTTTTCCACCGGCTGATCATCACCGGGTTGAGTCCCTCGGATGCCGCGATTTCGGCCACCGTTTCTTCTTCGCGCAGCACCCGCAGCACCACGCTCGCCTTGTATTCGGCTGTGTACTGTGTTCTCTTATTCATGGTTCCATTATAACTTATTCATCTCGTTTTTGTGTCGCATTTTATGGGAGCATTATAAGGATCGCTAGAAGGCAGATTAATGTTTCGAAATTTTCCGAGGTTGAGAGAGCGTATTGGATATGAGATCTTTCGGGCTCTTTTTGGCATGTTTATACGGCTAAAAATTCAAACAATTATACGATTAGACGTAAAAAATATTAGAATAACTTATGGTTATAAGCAGCAAAATAATAATAAACGAAACATTCGTTTAATCTAATTCTGGAGGAGAAAAAATTGTTCGGAAAAGTAAAGTGGTTTAATGCAGATAAAGGCTTCGGGTTTATCGAACAGGAAGGCGGAGGGGATGTGTTTGTCCATTTTTCCGCTATTCAGTCCAAAGGGTATAAATCCCTGGATGAGGGGCAAAAAGTTCAATTTGATGTCGTAAAGGGGCAGCGTGGGCCGGAAGCCTCAAATGTCATAATACCCTAAGTGTTAAACGCGATCGAGAAAAGGCACCAGCTAATGTGCCTTTTCTATTGCTTAAATGCTAAATTCGCAAAATTGCATGGTCGAAGAACGCGACGCCGCATTATATCAGCATTCTGCTCGAATGATTGCCTTTAGTTTCTTGAGGCTGAAAGGATAGCAGTAGTCATCAAGGTCGCTTTTACAAATATTTATACCTAGCCCGTAAAAAAATTCTTAACGTTTATTATGATAATATTTAGAAGGATTTTATATTAAAAAAGTGGTATAATCTAAAGTATAAAAAGATAATGAGGCTAAAACATGGATCTGCTTGGTGAAGTTGTTAAACATAATAAGTTTGGCATGGGTACAATCGTCGAATCTCAAGACGATTATATTATGGTGCTGTTTAATGAAACAAAAGAGGAGAAGAAATTTCTGTACCCCGAGGCAATAGGGGATTTCTTAGAGCTTCAAAACAAAACATCTTTGGATAATAAAGAACAAATTACGAAACAGATAGAAACTGGAACTGAGGGCAAAGAGCAAAGAAGAGTCAATGAAATTAAGAAAATGATCAAAAGAGAAAAAAGTATAAAAAAGATAATTGGAATTAGACAAGAAGAGGACAGGTAGTAAATTAGAATCGCTCCAAATTTAGCTATCCATACGAGGCAAGAAGCGATATTATGATAGGGCAAATACCATAATAAACATAGACTTTATTGCATAGCTTGACGTATTATTATAAATATCCGCAAAGACTAAATGGACCAATTTCTTATATGTTTTTCACTTATGTAAAAATGAAAGGGCAACATGGAGGGACTGATAAAAGCCAATTTTAGTGATTATCCATTAAGCAATGAATTATTAAAAGCCATTGGCATGCTTAATTTTGATAACCCCACATGTGTCCAGCAGCAGGTTATACCGGCTGTTTTTGAGCAGAAGGATATCATCGTAAAGTCCCAGACGGGGAGCGGAAAGACTGCGGCATTTGCCATACCTGTTTGTCAGCTAGTGGACTGGGACGAAAATAAACCCCAAGCTTTGGTTATCACACCAACAAGGGAACTTGCGATACAGGTGAAAGAAGACATCTTTAATATAGGCAGGTTTAAAAGGCTAAAGGTATCTGCGGTTTATGGCAAAGCCCCTTTTTCTATTCAGGAAAAGGAGCTTAAGCAAAAAACACATATTGTGGTGGGAACGCCGGGCCGAATAATCGATCATATTGAAAAAGCAACTTTAAACACGTCCAGTATCAAATATCTTGTGATCGATGAAGCGGACGAGCTGTTGAAAATGGGTTTTATAGATCAAATAGAGACCATAATAATGAGCTTGCCAGAAGAGCATGTAACGATGTTATTTTCGGCTACAATACCCAAAGATATAAAAGAACTATGTCAAAAATATATGAAAGATCCTGTGCAAGTAGAGGTTGAAGAACAAAACACGATAGCTGATAAGATATCTCAGGAGCGGTATGATGTTGATGCTAAAGACAAAATGCAGCTGCTTAAAGATACCATAATCGTGGAAAACCCGGATAGCTGTATTATATTCTGCAACACAAAACAAAAGGTCGATGAAGTCAGCAGCGGGCTTTCACATCTTAAGTATACCTGTGAGAAGATACATGGCGGCATGGAACAGTCCGATCGTTTAAGAGTCATGAATTCTTTCAAAAAAGGTTGTTTTCGATATCTTGTAGCGACAGATGTAGCCGCCAGAGGCATAGATGTGGATTCAATTACGCTTATCATCAATTATGATTTGCCGCTGGACGGTGAAAGCTATGTTCATCGTATTGGCAGAACTGGACGTTTTGAGAACACGGGAAGAGCTATTTCATTTGTAACACAATATGAAAACAAATTTCTAAGTGCGATTGAGCAATATATAGGAAAAAATATTATTTTGAAGGAGAAACCGAAAAAAGAAACGGTTGATCATTTCAAGTCGGAATTTGCAAATAAAATAAATACTTCACCTGAAATTAAAAAAACAAAAGGCCTTAGGCTCAACAAAGAAATAATCAAACTACATATCAATGCGGGTAAAAAAACAAAAATGAGACCAGTGGATATCGTAGGTACACTATGCAATATTAAAGGAATGACTGCATCTGATATCGGGATTATCAATATCAAAGATGTATCCACATACGTGGAAATTTTAAACAACAAAGGTGAAATGGTATTCCGAGAGCTTCAGACAACCCCCATCAAGGGAAGACTTCGAAAGGTAAGCAAAGCTGATATCCTACAATAGCTAACGTTCTCAATTATAAGAATTTTGTAGGATCTTTTTTGAAGTTCTACATAGTCTCTATAAATTAAATAGTCAGATTCGCAAACTGTCATTAATAGCAACATTTATTTAGCGTACTTAGCATATGTCGCTGATCGAAGATTCGAAGCTGCTTCTTCAATATTAGATAGTGTCTGTGAAAGGTCTAGAAGGTCATTCTCTTGGCTTTCTGGATCACTTAGAAAATTTAAACTAAAATCATAGGCTTTTGTAAGCGCCTCCATGTTGAAATCATACAATTCCAAAAAGTCATCTTCAATAATTTCTCTAGGAAATAAGATTTCTAGATTATGGATAGAATCCTTTATATCAATTATGTCATAATTAATTGCTTTTCTGGAGTTTGAGTTTAAGCTTAGTTCAAGTAATTTGTTATTTGCTGTATCAATATCGTATAGGCCATACAACATTCCGTTGTATACATCTGAACATTCCTGAGCAAAAGTATTGCAGTCATCTATCATCGTATTTATCAATTGAACATCATTGTCAATTTTGTCTAGTATAGCATAATCAAAATCAGACTCGACACTTGACGTATCTACAAAACCATGGATGTTATTCATAGCATCTTTTACGGCTATAAAATTACCAGATTCAATTGCGGTTTGTGCCAACTCAAGATAATATTGATCAAATTGAGTGGCAAGTTCATTAAGTTGTTCTTCGCTAAATTCTTTAGATTGCATTTGCGAAAATTGATTCTCCGCTTCTGGGATTTGACCATTAGTTATTAAAGAAGAAACTACATTTATTGCTTTATTTTGTTCCTGTTCTTTGATGTATTGTAATCCAAAATATAGACATATACCGATAAGCACCATGAAAACAGGAATGATAATCAATAATATACGCGCTTTTTTTGAAAGCTTTCTCCTCTTTATTTCATTCTTTATTGGAAATCCGCAATATGGGCAACATATAGCGGAATTAGATATTTCTTTGTTGCATTCGGGACAATTAATTAATGCCATATCAATACCTCTTTGAATAATTAACAATTATAAGCAAATTATGATAGTATTATATATTCAACTTACATAATGCGTCAATATTAACAAGTTAGAATATGCTTACGCTCTAAGACCTTGAATGTAATTTCCTGCCGTGTTACGGTAGCTATATAAGCAAAGGTGAGCTTTGCCCGATTGGGCATTAATAAATAAGATTTTTATCCATCGATAGCCGAATAGAAGTCCTGTATTTTTTCAGGCCCGGCTAATACTTCTTTTCTGACGTGTAATATACCCTCTTGCGTGGTGCCGATACACCATTTAACGAGAGCCATATTTCCCTCGGTAATCTCGATAGACGTTACACAACGGGGATGAACACAGCTTCCGTCGTTAAAATACATAGGATCGCCCAAATCTGGGAACATTGGCCTGTGGGTATGTCCGGCAATCAGCATATGTTTTTCTTTCTGCGCCCACTTTATCAGAATTGACTCTACTGATGATTTCTTACTGTTGTTTTTGGCTGGGCTTGTTGGATCGTTGAATCCCATGGATTCCAAATGCCGCCAAAGATGACGAACAAGAAATCTTGCGACTTTCCAGAGTGTATTGTTAAGGAAATCCACCTGATGTCCATGTATTAGAAATATATGCTTTCTCGTCTGTGAATGCCGCAGGACCAAGGCTTCATATGGAGTGATGTTTTCTAACATAGACCCGTTCCTATTAAGACCGGAATAGAGGCTAAGTTCTTTATCAACAAACTTTTTAACCTTCTTTACCATATCATGATTGCCGTATATCATATATAGCCGCTTATGCATGTGAAACTTTTGTAGCAGCAGGAAAATATCCTTGTGCGCCTCTGTAATTAAAGAAAATTCTCTGTTTTCCCAAAGCTCGTCGCCGTCACCCAGCTCGAAATATATGTAACCGTTGTTTAGATAATATTGCAGCGCGGAATAGTAGATATTCTCATTCCGCGACAGATCATCAGCCCAGCTTCCATCACCTCTGTGGCAATCGCTCATCATAACGATTTTTGTTGAATCGTCAAAATCTATGATTTTGGCAGAATCGAAAATCTCTGTGAGACGTTTTAAATCGGACATACTCTTTCCTCTTTGACCACTGCTCAATTCTGTACTACCGGGTAATCCTCTTTATCCCACCGAAGTTTAGAACACTGTTGTATAAAGAAGGATCCTTCTTACGGAGTGCGATGAGCTTTGATGGAGTACCGTTATAATCTTGGGTTAACTCTTTGAATAAATCGCAGTTTTGTTTGTTGTAACTTTGCATGAAATCCTCAAGCTCTTTGGTTCGTGAATGCGGTTGCGTCGAGTGCGGTTCACCGAAGACAAATCGGACTGTTTTATCACTTACATCCATTTCATCATTCATATACCCTAAGTTGCTCATCCCTTCTATAAAGGCATCAAGCATCGCTTCGTCTTTTAGTGTGATTGATATTTCCATAAAGAGCTCTGATGGCTGGGAGAATTCACCGAGTTTGAAGCCGGTAAGCCACCAATGTTTGTCTTCTCTTGCGAATAGCTCCTGTCCATTTTTATAGAACGTATAAGAGATAAATAGCATATCCTCATCGCGGGCACAATCATAGAAGGTTTCGTTGAAAATACCGGGGATGCTGAATTCGGGTCGTTTTGTATTATAGATGCCGACTTCACATCCTGTTGTCAAACCATACTGGCCTTTCCAAAATTCAATAAGCCACCTTTTGTTATCGTATTCGAAGTATACGGGTTCACTATCAACAATCATAGCAAAATGTGGCGCTGCTTCATCGTATAAACGGCTATAACCAAAGTTTCTCTGCCATGCATTTATGGTTGAAAAGAATATATCCTGCTCTTTTGAATACGCAAATCCAGCAATTGGGTCTGTCAGCAATGCTTTTATACTAACGAACGCTTTGGATGTATACCTTTTTAACAAAGAAAGTGCATTTTTAAATATCAGAGAGAGCTGTCTTAAATTTTTATAAATCAGGATTGCGATGGCTGATAGCAAGATAAGCCCCAGCAGGGAGTAGAACAATATTTTATAAATATTATCAGACTGTGCCGAGGTTTCATTGACAGTGCTTAATAAAGCATACATAGTTATCATACGGACCACCTAAAATATGTTATACATCATACATATTCAAATTAACGAGATTCTGTGCTCTTTTTATTAGAGGTCAGGATGCTTATGGATAAGAATTAATTAACGATAGATAACTATATACATTTCCCCTTGCATATTCATCTATCCAAAAAGCATATCTGCTTTTCACGTTTATTTATTGTCCAGCTAGAAATGGAAAAAGGTATATAATCCAGGTTTTGTGACAAACTTAAAACAAAGATCTTCAAAGAAAAGAGGGCCCTAATATGAAGAAAACTTTATGTTTAATATTAACATTAATAGCTATCATTTTATTAATGCCGGGTTGTTCAGGTGGAGAATCTGAAGGCGCTTCTGCGACAGTTCAGCCTGGCAGTTCGCAATCGCCTCAGGCCAATAGTTCGGATAGTAAGCAGGCATCAGGCTCTGGAGGTTCCGAAAGTAAGAAGATAAAGCCAGAGCAATTAATATCCAAGGAAGACGCTGTAACGCTGATCGGCGAATCGGTAAAAGCCGGGGTTAGTGAAGAATATCCGCTGCTTGGTCTGAGTACCAGTTTTTATGCGCCGGAAAAACCAGATTCCAAGAGCTATCTGCAAGTTTGTTTGATACAACAGAGTGCGTTAAAACAAGGCAGTGGAGAGTCTGGGCAATCAGGCGGGTCCGGTGAGTCCGGGAAATCAGGTGAATCCGGCGGCTCCGAATCCGGGCAACAGAAGGAGTCCGGTGGAGGATCAGGTGGCTCTGGTGGGGAGGAAATGTCTCCTAAAACACTATATGAAGGACTTAAGAAGCTTTTTTCTGATCCAAACACCGCACTGACTGGGCGTATAGGAGACGACATTTTCATTTCAGCGCAGGGGATAAGCATACTATCAGGTGAGCATTGTATTGTCATTCTGATGAGTTGCTCTGATCCCACTAAAGCAGAAGAAGCTCTCAAAAAAGCTGGTGAATTGGCCATAAGTAACCTAAAACGCATTCAAGGAGAATAATTGATGCGCTAAAAGAATTTCGCTGCATAATAACAAGGCCATCCTGTTGATTTAACTAAACAGGGTGGCCTTATCAATCTTAATAAAAAAACGATTATTTTATCTGATTAAGCTCGTTTTCTACTTGCTCTGGTGTTAACCCATCTGCTTTGATTACAACTGCTTTGGTTTGGGTTTCTTCATATCCTAGGAAATTTGAGTTCTGTCCTGTCACCACGATTGCATCATAATTCTGAAGGTCTTTAGAAACATCACCGAAATTTATGTCCTCCACAGAATAGCCCTTTTCATTCAGATAGCTTTTAACGTTGGTGAGGCCCAGCTCTATTGCAACTTTACCATTCATATTTTTACCTCCTTTTTTTAATATTATCTGTGAGCAAACGATATCTATTCAACATTTATAGTAAAAAATATTGCAATGCGATTGAAGGCTCTAAGACGTTACTGACTTTTTTCTCATATTAAACAAAGATAAAGACCACAATCTCGTATTGTGACTTTTGTGAACAGCAAAAGGTTATTTATTTGTATTTTGTTGCATACTTCCAATAAGAAAGCTATACTGTGTAGCAAAGTTTGATTATTATGGATATGCTGATGTTTTATGAACGAAAATAATGAAGAAGTAGAAATCGGATGACGGAAAAACTAAAGATAATAGAAGGGGAAAAACGATGAATGATGTGATCATTATAGGTACTGGACCGGCGGGGATATCTGCAGGCATCTATACATCACGCGCAAGGCTCCAAACGTTGATTATTTCGGAGAGCAGCGGCGCATTATCAAAAGCCGATAAGATTGAGAACTATTACGGATTTGCGACTCCGGTATCTGGTGAAAAGCTTATTGCTGACGGTATTTCGCAGGCCCAAAGAGTTGGCGCGCAAATCATAAGTGACCAGGTTGTCAATATCGGTTACGAGGATGGCTTCATTGTCAAAACAAATAACAATGAATATAAGGGGCAAAGCGTGATCATTGCCACAGGCTCTAACCGAACAGCGCCGAAAATCGAGGGGTTTACCCGGTTTGAGGGGCAAGGAATCAGCTATTGCGCAATTTGTGATGCTTTTTTCTATAAGGGCAAAGATGTCGCGGTGCTTGGATGCTGTGAATACGCACTCCATGAGGCAATGGAGCTGCTTCCAATCGTGAAATCAGTCACGTTGCTGACAAACGGAGTACGAGCTATTCCGCAGATTCCAAAAGAGATTCAGGTTATTGAGACAGAAATAGCATCCTTTGAAGGTGATGAGACATTAAGCAGTGTCAAATTTTTGGATGGAAGTTCTCTAGACGTAGCCGGTGTATTTGTGGCAATCGGTGTGGCTGGCAGCAGTGATCTTGCAAAGAAACTTGGCGCTGAAACCGAGGGCTTGAAGATCGTTGTTGATGAAAACATGGCCACCAATATTCCCGGGCTCTATGCAGCGGGCGACTGTACAGGCGGTATGATGCAGATTGCAAAAGCGGTGTATCAAGGAGCCAAGGCGGGCATGGAGGTTATCAAGTACGTACGAAAACAAAAGCAGTAATTTGCGTGAATTGATAAAAATGGAGGCACTTAAAGTTTGGATACGTTCTTATACAAATTGCTGACAAAAGATAAGCAGGCACGAATCTATCTTGTCGATAACACTTTGCTGCTAAATGCTCTTGAAGTTCATTATTTTAACAGCGCCGTTGCTTCCGAGGTGTTTTATACAGTCATGACGTTTTGTTGTATTCTGCGCGGCATAATGACAAATGCAAAACAGATATCTATAAAACTTGAAACCTCAGACAGTTCGGTGTTTTTGATTTGCGGCGCGGATGCCAACGGCAATATACAAGGCTATGCCTCAGATGATTTTCGCGAGAAAGAATTTGCTGATCTTGAACAAATGATTGGCAATAACGGATTTTTGAAAATTATCCAGGATAATGGACGAGGTACCACTTTTACCGGAATTGTTGAAATTATAGATAGCAATATCTCAAATAATCTGGCCCATTATTTCTCGCAGAGTGAACAAACGAAGGCAACATATCGATATTTTCAAAATGTACAGAATTCCATGGTTAGGCTAAGCCGCGGTGTGCTGGTACAAGCGCTGCCATTTGCAGAAAATTCTTTGATAGACGAATGGGATAAATGCATTGAATCACACGCGAATACGTTTGCCGATCCAACAAATTCATCAGAAAAGATACTTGAGACGATGTTTTATGATACTGACGTTGTGGAACAGTTTCCTGTCCGGCTGATGTGCACCTGCAGTAAGGAAATGATTCTGGAAATGCTGCTTGGCCTTGGTAACAGCGATCTGGAGTGGACACTTAAAGAGAATCAAGATATTGAAGTGAGATGCAATAAATGCGGAAAAAGTTACGTCTTTGGCGCAGACGAGATTCGCAGCCTGTTGATGTAGATGATAAAAATCGGTGTGCTGGCAGATACACATATCCCGAGCAAAGCAAAAGAACTCCCCGAGTTTTTGATTGATAAGTTCAAAGATGTGGATCATATTATTCACGCCGGTGATATTGTAAGCCTTAGCGTCATCCACAAACTAGAAACACTGGCTCCCGTGACTGTCGTTGCAGGTAATGTTGACCCGCTTGAGGTAAGAGAACAACTGGGTGAGACGAAAATAGTAAGCTTTCGCCGTTTTCGATTCGGTATTTTTCATGGACACGGCAGCAAAGGCAATACATTAGGAAGGGCTGTTGCTTGTTTCAATGATGATCCTGTGGATTGCATCATTTTTGGTCACAGCCATATCCCATATTGCGCGTATCATGATCAGATATTGCTATTCAATCCTGGTTCGCCCACAGACAAACGGCGTAATAAGCAATACTCATTGGGTATAATAGAATGTTATCATACAATCAATGCACAGCTTGTTTACTTTTAAAGTCTCTAAACGGGTTTGCTTTCGTTTATGTACGCTTCGTTGCGTTTTTTTACGATACTCTATATTTAATATTGATTTTAGCCAACATTTCCATTAGGATAGTATATATCTCAAAATAACCACATTATAAGAGGTCTAAAATGGCAGAATTAAGATTTAACCCGTTTAAAAACGATTGGATCATGGTGGCGTCCGCAAGGCAGAACAGACCGCAAATGCCAAAAGATTGGTGCCCTTTTTGCCCGGGCTCGGGCAGAGTGCCGGACAAATTTGATGTGCTCAAGTACGATAACGACTTTCCGGCTCTCTCAATGAACCCGCCGGAGCCCGATGATGTGGCATCCGATTTTTTCAAAACTGAAAAGTCATATGGAAAATGTGAAGTGATATTATACTCACCCGAGCACAATATCACACTGCCGCAGCTTTCCACAGAGCATGTGAGAAGATTGGTCGAGCTTTGGTGCGAACGGTTTGACGCGCTGTCCAAATACGAAAAATCAAAGTACATCATGATATTTGAAAACCGGGGCGATGTTGTGGGCGTCACTATGCCGCATCCGCACGGCCAAATATACGCCTATCCCTTTATGCCCAAAAAGGTTGAGTTGAAGTTTGACAGCGCGAAAAAATATCTCGCGGAAACAGGCAAATGTCTTTTCTGCGATTGGCTAAAAGCCGAGCAGGCGTTCAAACAGCGTGTCATTTTTGAGGACGAACATTTTAGCGTAATCATTCCGTTCTTTGCGGAGTTCGCATACGGTACACAGATTATTTCCAAGACACATAAAAAGTTTATCACAGATTTCAGCGACGAGGAGAAAATCGCGCTCGCACGAACTGTAAGAGACACGGTGGGAATGTACGACAGCCTCTTTGATATGCCGTTCCCATATATGATGTGTATGTACAACGCACCCGTCAACACGAGCGACATCGAGGGCTTCCATTTCCATATCGAGTTCTTTCCGCCTATGCGTTCCAAGGAAAAGCAGCAGTTCCTCGCGTCTAGTGAAACGGGTGCCGGCGCGCACTGTAATCCCACAGCGCCCGAAGAAAAGGCTGTGGAATTGAGAGAAGCATATCAAAAATATATTACGAGGGCCGATGTATGACGTGTTCTGTTCTTGTCGAAGAATTTATAAAAATATTTGGTGGCACCGAGGAAAGTATCCGGATATTTGAAGCGCCAGGCAGGATCAACCTGATCGGTGAACATATCGATTACAACGGCGGGCACGTTTTTCCGGTCGCGCTGGATTTAAAAAATATCATTGTGGCACGTCCCAATGGCCAAGATGTGCTCAATATGGCGGTGACAGACCTTCCTGATCGTGTTTCCGCTCGATTGGATAATCTTATTAATTACAAGAATCTGAAATGGGGCAACTACCAGTGCGGCGTGGCGTTTATGCTGCAGCAGGACGGGTATCCGCTTATCGGCTGTGATCTGTTGTATCACGGCAACGTGCCATACGGCGCGGGCCTTTCATCGTCCGCATCTATCGAAGTCGCCACGGCTGTTTGCCTCGCTAAACTGGGCGGAACCGAGAAGCTTGTGATGGAAGATATCGCTGTGTTGTGCCAAAGGGCAGAAAATCAATATGTGGGCATGAACTGCGGCATCATGGATCAGTTCATATCTGCGGTAGGGAAGAAAGATCATGCGATATTCCTGAACTGTGATACGCTTGATTATCAATATGTGCCGTTGGAGCTTGGCGAATATACCATTGTCATCACGAACACGAATGCGCCGCACAAACTGACAGACTCTCAGTATAATCAAAGGCGCAGCGAGTGCGATCAGGCGCTTTCGATCATCAACGTACACGGGGGGCAGTACAAGCACCTTTGTGAGATCGGCATAACGGAGTTGGAAACATATAAAGGCTTTTTCAATAATGAAACACTGTACAGGCGCGCGAGGCATTGCGTGACAGAGGAAAAGCGGACGCTGATGTCGTTGATATCTCTTCAAAAAGGTGATATCATGACATTCGGTTCTCTGCTGAAAGAGGCGCACATATCAATCAGGGACGACTATGAGGCAACAGGCAAGGAGCTCGATGCAGTGTTTGACATTGCGATGAAAACCGATGGAGTGATCGGCTCAAGAATGACGGGCGGGGGCTTTGGCGGCTGCAACATCAGCATTGTCAAAAAGAACATGGTCGAGCCGTTCAAACTGATTGTCAGAGAAGAATATTTTAAGCAAATAGGGTATGAACCGACGTTCTATCAATCGGACGCGGGGCAAGGTGCAACGGAGGTAGAAGAATGGCGATAATGGTCGCAGGCGGCGCAGGATATATCGGCAGCCATACGGTGGCGGAGCTGCTGCAAAGAGGGCAGGAGGTCGTCGTGGTCGATAGCCTCGTTAAGGGACACAAGCAGGCTGTACTGGGCGGCAAGCTGTATATCGGCGATATCCGCAATGCAGCGTTTATGGACAGTGTGTTTTCCGAAAATGACATCGATTCTGTCATCCATTTTGCAGCAGACATAGAAGTAGGGCTTAGCATGAAGGATCCGCTGACGTTCTACAGAAATAACGTATACACAGTAATCTGCATGCTGGAAAGCATGCAGAAACATAAAGTCAGAAATATCGTCTTTTCATCTACAGCCGCGGTATACGGCTATCCAAAGTCGATACCCATCAAGGAAGACAGCGAAAAGAATCCTGTTAATCCGTATGGTGAAACAAAACTGACAGTGGAGAAAATGCTGAGGTGGTGCGATGAAGCCTACGGTATCAAATGGGCTGCTCCGCGTTACTTTAACGCGGCCGGAGCACACGAATCTGGTCAAATAGGCGAAGATCATGACCCGGAATCCCACTTGATTCCTATCATTCTGCAGGCCGCAATGGGCAAAAGGGAAAGCATCAAGGTGTTCGGGCAGGACTATGACACACCTGACGGCACTTGTATCCGAGACTATATCCATGTGTCCGATTTAGCAGACGCGCACATACTGGCACTGGAATACCTGAAGAACGGCGGCCATTCAGGCAGCTTCAACCTCGGCAGCGGTAACGGTTTTTCCGTGATGGAGGTTATCAGCAAGGTCAAAGAGGTCACAGGCAAAGACTTCAGAGTGGATATGGCACCAAGACGCGAGGGAGACCCTGCGCGACTTGTGGCCGATTCCGGCAAGGCCAGAGAGGTTCTCGGCTGGAGCCCGAACAATGATGATATCGGCAAAATTATCGAATCTGCATGGAATTGGCACACCAGCCATCCGGGCGGATATGAAAAATAATATTACTTAACTTTGCCTGTTTTGTGGTAAAACGCTTTCTTTATCTCCTTTAACTGAACTTATTTTTTCCTGCTGTGATGTTGTGGCGACATTATTTGCATTCACTGCGCTTTGCTGCGGTACAGAGTAAATATCAGAATAATTATCAACCTCATCATTATTGAGTGGAGGCGTTGGGATCATTCCGGTGCAATCCATTGTTGATGCAATATCGAGCGAGGCATAGTCATCTTCAAAGCTGTTCTCTTGTTTTTTAAATACTTCCGGATATCTTTTCATTTGTTTCCTCCGTCATATTGGTTTTAACATATTATTTCCACGAGATGCATGCTTCATCCATAGAAATATTTGAGTTAAGTACTAACCACCAATGATAATGATAGACGCATTCAATCGTTATATGGTATAAATAGTTATTAGTATAGGATTATTGGCGAGGGGGATAATTTATTTAGAAAAGGATGATGATTGATGAATATAATAAATAAGCCGCGTCCAAAAGAAAAAAGAAAAGCTTTTAAGACCCTTCTTATCATTTTTTGTGTATTACTGGCATTATTGATTGGATGCGGTGTCTACGTATGGGTAAACTATGAGAAAATAACGGGCGACTTAGGCTTCGACCCTAACGATATCGCTGAAGAAGATGACGAGGACTTGGGAGACTACCCCACGGTTACTTACAGCGGCGGTGAAGTGAGTGAACTCATAAAATCTCAAGGCAATATCGATATTCTCTTAGTCGGTGTTGACAACCGTAATGTATCGAAGTTCACAGGGCTGTCAGATGTTTTGATGTATCTTCGTATTGATACGAACACGGGAGAATTGAAGCTTGCCTCTATCATGAGAGATACGCTTGTTCCCATAGAAGGACATGATTATAATAAAATCAATACTGCCTTTAACTATGGCAATATTGACCTAACAAAGAAAACGCTAAAAACGACTTTAGGTTTGATACCTGACTACTATATTGTGGTGAACTTCTATGGCATGGAGGACATCATTAACGCACTTGACGGTGTTGACATTAAATTGAGTGATGCTGAAGTGTCTCATATGAACGGCTCCATACAGGAAATCAACGAACACGACCCTGATAACAGCGTATCTCTTGTAGAAGATTCAGGTGTGCAGCATTTAAATGGACGGCAAGCCGTCGCTTATATGAGAATCCGTAAAGTGGGTACAGATATTGCAAGAATTGAGCGTCAGCAGAACGTTTTATCTCAGCTGTTCTCAAAGGCCAAGGACGTAAATATCGGTCAGCTTCCCGGTCTCATTGATACGATGTCAAACTATGTTAGAACTGATATCAAGCCTGCGAGTAAGATGATCGATATTGCCTCCACTATCATGGGATTGAAAACCTCCGAGATAGAAAAATTCCGTTATCCGGATGACTATGAATATGGTTCATATAAATCAAAAGATATTGTTCAGCCAAAAGACTTCAAGATAGAGATAAAGAAATTGCACAATTTTTTAGAAGAATAGATGAAGTATAACAGCCCGCTAAATCAGCTGGCTGTTTTTTCTCTTCCAAAATAAGCATAGTTTACTGATAATAACATGATAAAATGTGAACTTTTTATGTTCTCGTCAAATTGGGTTGATGCAAATGATTTAAATATGTTATAACGAAACAGGAAGATTAATTAATGTATAAATGAGAATGGAGCATCATGAACATACTGTTTTTTCTAAAACCAAAAGGCGATATCGTGTATATTTACGATCATTTCACCTTGCGCCAAGCACTCGAAAAAATGAAATGCCACTGTTATTCTGCTATTCCTGTTATAGACCGAGACGGCAGCTATGCCGGGACGCTCAGTGAAGGTGATTTGCTGTGGGCCATTTTGAATAATAATGCTTTTGACAACCATACTAAGGAACAATTATTCGTCAAAGATATATTAAAAGGGCGACAGAATGAACCCGTAAATGTTAATGCAGCGATTGAAGATTTATTACTTATGGCCATGAATCAGAACTTTATTCCCGTTACGGACGATCGGGGGCTATTTATCGGCATTGTCACACGAAGAGATATCCTGCAGTTTTATTACGACAAAACGCAATTGTTATCTTCGGCAATGTCCTAGTAGCGATTTTATACATAAAAAAATGCTCATTGCTGCATAATAATCATAAAAGAAAATGCAAAAGGAGCATACTGATGAGGAAACATAATAATCGTCCGAACCCAGATAATCGCGAAGATAACGTGGAGAACATACAGAGAAATATCAATTATACGATTCAGAATATGGAGGCGGCTGATGAAATGATCGCCGAAACATCTGATGACAAGATGAAGAAGACGCTTTCCGAAAAGAATGATCGAAGAAGGCAAGCGCTAGATGGCATGCGTTCAGAAATACGCGATGAAGCAAAAGCTCAGAAAAAAGAATAGACGCCTTTTCATACCGGCTCCTAATCGAACCGGTATTTTTTAACCTGCGCCCTAATAAACCTTTTCGTGTGCTATGGATTTCACTTATAACTGAATATTATTTTCGCTTAATAATGATAATAGTAGATAGATACAAAAAACTCGAAGGGTAGACCAAATGAGGCTTACTATATTCATCGTTTTTTTTATTGCTTATGCGTTGATAGAAGCTTTTATCATTTATTCATTTGCAATACAAAAAAACAAGCTTCTTTTACAGGCTACTTTAACGAGTTCACTTCTGTTTTTTCTCTATGTTCTTGCAGATATTTTCTTTGGGATCGATGTGTCAAAGCTTATACTTGTTTTGGTGATGATATCGATATTTATCCAGACGTTTTTTGGTTACTATAAAAATCTATTTATGAGATCAATGGTGTTTGACCGATATCTTCACGCATATGGTTCGTTTTCTTACGCGCTTTTCTTTTACTCTTTGATTGATAAAATTTTGAAACCAGTTATTACTCCCAAACTGTATGCTGTTATATTTGTTTTTGTGCTGGGAATAGCCATCGGCGCAGTATTTGAGATCATTGAATTCTTATTTGATAAGACAAAGCATACAAAAATGCAGAAAAATCTCAAGGATACTGACCTTGATATGATCTTTAATGTGATCGGTTCTGCTCTTGCGGCTTTTGTTTCATATTTCTTTATTATTTAGGCAATAACAGAATTAGTCAGTGCTGCTTGGGCTTCTATGCCCAGGCAATATAGTGAATTTGTTGCTTCATGTTTACAAGCTAGTGATAACAAAACGGGGAATACTATTCTTAGCGGCGTTAGGCCGTGAATATGGATAGGAGGTATGTAAATGTCTAGACACAAGGTAATGTCAGAAGCCCTGAAACAAGATATTGCAAAGCGGCTTGGTGTTGATGATATCGTAGCAAGCGAAGGATGGGGCAGTGTTTCATCGAGAAATTGCGGTAATATTGTTCGTGAGGCGATCGAGATGGCCGAAAAGTCACGGACATAACCTCCATTTCAGCAGAGGGTCTCCTATTGGGAGATCCTTTGTTTATTATATCTTTCTGGAAATATCTCTTGTTTTCTTTCACATAAATATCGTAGAATTAAATTGAAACGGCTGGTAATACTGTTATTTATTAAGTTTATCAAAGGAGAAGAACTATGTTTACAATTATTGATGTATTTGCAAGAGAGATTTTAGACAGCCGTGGGAACCCGACGGTTGAAGCACAGGTCGAATTATCAGGCGGTGCGAGCGCACGTGCGGCGGTGCCTTCCGGCGCATCCACGGGTCAGTTCGAAGCAGTAGAACTGCGAGACGGCATTTCAGAACGTTATCTGGGACGCGGCGTTAAAAGAGCTGTAGAAAATGTAAATAACGTTATTGCCGATATGATTATCGGATTAGAAGCTAACAACCAGGCTGACATTGATTATGCGATGATTGCGCATGACGACACGCCCAACAAATCGAGCTTGGGTGCTAATGCGATGCTCTCCGTTTCACTTGCTGTTGCCAAGGCCGCTGCAATACAATGCGAGCTCCCTCTGTATCGATATATTGGTGGCTGCAATGCGAGAAAACTGCCTGTGCCCATGATGAATATTATAAACGGTGGCAAGCATGCAGATAACAGCGTGGATATTCAGGAATTCATGATTATGCCCGTGGGCGCTCAGCGGTTCAGTTCTGCACTCCGGATGAGCGCAGAGGTCTTCCACTACCTGAAAAAAGTTCTCAAGAGTAAAGGCTACAGCACTGCCGTGGGAGATGAAGGCGGCTACGCACCAAACCTTAAATCAAACGAAGAGGCCATCGATGTGATACTAGAAGCGGTCACGTTGGCCGGATATAAGCCCGGAGAAGACTTTTTCATCGCCATAGATGCCGCTGCGACAGAAATGCATGAGGCAGCAAAAGAAAACGGCGACGAGGGATACCTCTTTTGGAAATCCGGCATGCTGAAGTCGGCGGAAGACATGGTGGAATTTTGGGAGAAGCTTTGCAGGCAGTATCCAATTATTTCTCTTGAAGATGGTTTGTCGGAAGAAGATTGGCGCGGCTGGAAAATTATAACCAAGGAACTTGGCGGCAAAATCCAACTTGTCGGTGACGACCTATTCGTCACGAATACCGACCGCCTTTCAAAAGGCATAAACGACAATATATCAAATAGTATTCTAATAAAAGTCAATCAGATCGGTACGTTAACGGAAACGCTGGAAGCCATTGAAATGGCCAACCGTGCAGGCTACACGGCTATCGTGAGCCACCGCTCTGGAGAAACTGAAGATGTGACAATTGCGGATCTGTCAGTTGCTGTGAATGCGGGGCAGATAAAAACCGGTGCTCCATCACGAACAGATCGTGTGGCGAAATATAACCAACTTTTGCGCATTGAAGAAGAGCTTGGCCTCACAGCCATTTATCCCGGTAAAGATGCTTTCTTTAATCTAAGCAAATAAACTAACAAAAAAAGAAGAGTGATTCACCCTTCTTTTTTTTATTTGTGTTATGATCTTAGGCTTTAAGACATATTGCTTTCAGCGTACTGGATCATCTTTTTAACCATATTACCGCCGACTCTGCCAGCATCACGGGCAGCGATGTCTCCGTTGTAGCCCTGCTTCAGACTGACACCAACTTCTGTCGCCACTTCATACTTCATGTTGTTAAGCAGCTGCTTGGACGATGGAACTAATGTCTGATTCGAATTGTTGTTAGCCATGTTTTTCACCTCCTTTTTATATCATTATTTTCTCCGCGAGCATAGGAAAATACACATGTAATTAAATGCTATACAGTCATAATTGAACCAAATAACCATTTATTAATTAAATATAAATGAATAATTCAAATAAAAAAACTTGACACACTAACACTTGTTAGTTAATATGATGCTAACGAGTGTTAGTTTAAAATGCGCAATTTAGTGAAATGAGGTTTACAATGACGACAAAGGAAAGGATTCTTAACGAAGCATTAAATCTGTTTTCGGAAAAAGGGTTTGATTCTGTGCCCGTAAGAGATATTGCGCGTTCGGTTGGTATTAAGGAAAGCTCTCTCTATAATCATTATAAAAACAAACAGGATATTTTCGATAGCATACTGCGTGAATATTGCGACAGAGGAAATGAGTTTTTTTATAAAATTCTGATACTAGACGATGATAAGACATTTGCTGTGGACGAGAGAACAGTCAATATGTATAAAGCCATGTCCCCGGAGCAATTTGAAGCTATAAGTATTCAGATCCTCGAATACTTCTTATGTGATGAAATAATGACGAAATTCCGCAAAATGCTCACGATCGAACAATACCGAAGTAAAGAGCTTGCAAAGCTCTACCGCGAAATCTCTTTTGACAGCAGTTTGGAATTTCAATCACAGCTTTTCGCTGTTTTGATGAAGGAAGGCTTGCTTATTGAGGTAGATCCATATGTTCTGGCATTGGAATTCTTCGCGCCCATATTTCTTATCTTTTATAAATTTGACAACGATACTGAAGGACTCATTCAAGCAAAAAAACAAATTGCCAAGCATGTGCGACATTTTAATCAAACATACGGATTAAAAAAGCATTGTAATAAGTTATAGAGGTAAATTAAATGAAAGTTGTTGTGATTAACGGTACCAGTCGTCACGGAAGCACATGGCATTGTAAAGAACTCTTATTGGCAGCATTATCAAAGCACGAACAGGTTGAAACGACTGAATTCGTTTTACCCAAGGATATGCCGCATTTTTGTAATGGCTGCTTCTCTTGCATCGTTCGCGGCGAAGATAAATGCCCGCACGCGCAGTTTATCAGCCCCATTGTGAAATCAATGGAAGAAGCAGATTTGATTATTATGACATCGCCTGTTTACGCGCTGGATGTTAGCGGGCAGCTTAAGACGCTGCTCGATCATCTTTGTTTTATGTGGTTCAGCCACCGTCCCAATCCCAAGATGTTCAACAAGGTTGGCGTCACAATGACGACGACAGCTGGAACAGGGCTGGGACATACCACAAAAACAATGACAAACAGCTTAAAATTTTGGGGAGTTAAACGGTCATTCACCTTTAAGAAAACCGTTGCCGCTATGAAATGGGATGATATTACAGAAAAAGAAAGCATTCAAAAAGAAACTGCCATACTCGCTAAAAAGATCGTAAAAGCCAAAAACAAAATGGATAACTTAAACCCAACTCTGTTTACGCATCTTGTGTTTGGAGCAATGAAAGGCATGATGAAGAAGAATACGTGGAATCTGCATGACCGCAACCACTGGGAAGCTCAGGGCTGGTTATCGGGAGAAAAACCCTTCTAGTTAATTATGAATACAATTCTTCCAATGCTCCATACTAATCTTGAGGTGATAGAATTGACAAGGAAACAGGATAATAAATCTCTTAAGGTTTCTGCCGACAAGGTCGAATTAATGAACAAAAAAGACGGTATTTCTGAGCAGAATCAGAATCAACAGCACAATACTGTCAAACAAGCTCAAGGACCAAATACAAAAAGATGAATGAAGGTGTACTCAATGGGAAAAAGCAACAAAATGAAAAGCACACGTAACGGCAAGAAGGACGACGGCACGTTCAGATCAAAAAAGATCAAGCATGATCCACAAGCCGAAAGCGCCAGAGCCGTTTTCGGGGTAAACAAAAAAAAATAACCACAGTAGCATTCGCCACGTCGCGGATGCTTTTTTATCCATCTTAAAGACATTTTGTGCTATAATATAATTATTAGATTTGTCATTAACTGGAGGATATATGGATATATTGATTGCTGAGGATGATAAAGACCTGCAAAATCTTATTGCATTTCAGCTTGAAAAGGAAGGCTACACCTGCGAAACAGCAAGCGACGGACTGCAAGCGTTAGAACGGGCTAAAGCGCAGCCGTTTCATCTTGCCATATTTGACGTGATGATGCCATATCTCGATGGCTTTAATCTTTTAAGAAAGCTCCGTGAAACAAGCAATCACACGCCTGTGATATTTCTGACTGCCCGTGGTGAAGACATGGATAAAGTGCTTGGTCTGGGGCTAGGCGCAGACGATTACATTGTAAAGCCATTTAATATGGCAGAATTGATCGCAAGGGTTGGCGCTGTATTAAGGCGCAGCCACATTTATGGCTCACAGAATAATAGTCGTCTTGATTATGGCCGCTTAATGCTGGACACGGAAAGCTGCAGTTTACTATTGGATGGAAAGCTTGTCGAGCTCGGCGCAAAAGAATACAAGCTTATCAAGGTATTAATGGAAAGTCCGGGGCGCGTGTTTACTAAAAAACAGCTTTATAGTGCTGTCTGGGACGAAGATATCTTCTTTGACGACAATACCATCATGGTGCATATCAGCCGCCTGAGAAATAAAATAGAAATTTATCCCAATAAACCACAATACATTAAAACCATACGAGGTATCGGATATAAGTTCCAATATGATGGAGAGCGATGATGAAAAGAAAAATCTCCAATCAGTTTTTGGCAAACTATTTTCTCATGTTTATCATCTCCGCCATTCTTTCTTTATGTGCGTTCTTTCTGCTATCGTTCGCGGGCAATGTTCTTGAGATGACGCTGAAAAAAAATAGTTTTACGGCGCAAAGTCTTATGCAGGACGACTATGAGAGTATTAACTTTACCCCCGTCATAGAGAACGGTGGCGGCGCTCAGGTGATTGATCAAAAGGGGAACATCGTGCTTTCAGAAGGTATAGATACGATTGACCAAGAACAATTAACGATGTCGGAGCTTACTGAATTACTCACAGAAAGTCAGCGCATCGGCATTCCGTACAGTTATAACATCGCATATAACGAAAACAAAAACTTTTGGTTGGTTATCACGTTTCCGACATCAGTCCGCATCGATATAGCGATCGCGCATAACACAGAATATGCTTCCAAGGATTCAGAAGGGGTAACGACCGCGATAGTTGCCGTTGTGCTATTTTATTTGTTGATGCTTACCATCGTCACCTTTGTTTATTCCAAATTATCATCCATTGGCATAATCAAGCCTTTGCGTCAACTAAGCGAGAGTGTACAGCTTTTCCGCAACGGCAATTATTCCACACGTGTTGACTTTAAGCTAAAAAATGAATTCAAAGACATCCAAGACGCTTTCAACGATATGGCCGAGCAGATTGAAGAAGAAACAGCGATGAAAGAGCAGTCCGAAAACAACCGCAAGAAGCTTATCGCGGATATCTCACACGATCTAAAAACGCCGCTTGCCAACACGATGGGATATGCTGAGCTTTTGATTCGCGACAATAATATAAACGACGAGCAGCAGCGGGCCTTTTTGCAAACAATATATCAGAACAGCTTGAGAGCAAACAATCTGATTATTGATATGTTCGAGCTTTCTAAGATGGATAGCCCTGATTTCAAGCTTCAAATTTCACATATAGATGTATGCGAGTTTTTGCGCCAGCAGATCGGAGAGATTGTCCCTCAGCTCGAGCAGTCAGGATATACGTACGAAGTCCATATTCCCGAAGAAGAAATTTTTGCTGATATTGACATGACACATATGCAGCGAATGATACAAAACCTCACGGCTAACACATTGCAGCACACGCCCAAGGGCACACATATTGTTATCTATTTATCAAAACAAAATGATGAAATCCAAATATCATATAGCGATAATGGGGGCGGCATACCTGACAATCTCACCGATCACATTTTTGATCCGTTTGTCAGGGGGGATGCCGCAAGAAGCACACAAGGAACCGGCCTTGGTTTGGCTATTGTGAATAAGATCGTTGCCGCGCACGGCGGCAGCATTCGCCTCGAAAATAACAACAATGGATGTTCGTTTATCATCACGCTAAAAAGTTTAAGGTAAACTTAAGATTGGAATGATCGTGGTTTAAGACTGCACTGATATATTAACCTCAGCAGGCACGAATTCGTACTGCAAATATTATCATGTGAGGTGTAGTCTAATGGAAACCACGGAAAGTCACTTTTTAAACTGGTTCGGAGTCATCTTCTTCATTGTTGTCTATAGTATTGTTCTTATCTTTATCCCGTTTTACAGGAAGATGGATAAAAAGCCCATCGGCACTTATATCGCATTCGTCATCGCTTTTGCAATTGAAATGCACGGAATACCCTTCAGCATGTACATTATCTCATGGATATTAGGCAAAACTCTTCCGGAAGGCGTGCTATGGGGACACACATTGTTCGATTCCGTCGGGCATCTTGGCATGTATATCAATATCGGTTGTGCTGTCATTGCTTTGATTCTCATCATAAATGGCTGGTATCATATTTATAAGCATTATTGGTCTAAAGAAAAGGGATCCGGCCTGCTGGTTAGATCAGGTATCTACAGATACATACGCCATCCGCAATATACCGGATTAATGTTGCTCTCTCTGGGCATGTTGATTGAATGGGCCACGCTGCCGCTGCTGATTCTGTTTCCGGTCATGGTTTTCATGTACGTGCGGCTCGCCAAGCGCGAGGAGAAAGACATGCTGGAAGAATTCGGGGATGAATATCGTGATTATATGAAAAACTCAAAAAGATTCATTCCGTTTATCGTTTAATTAATATTTACACATATGCCTTGCTTGGTCATTTTATGATTGAGCAAGGCCTTTTTTAATTTTATGTTGCCATGCCTTTCCATTATGCTCTCGTCAAATTAGCCATTGCATCAAATGCCATCTCAAAGCCAATACTAATTCCTAAGAATAGAGTTTGGGTGACGTTTGATGAACAGCATAACGAACAGGCAGATGGTCATGGTTCTCATTATCACGTTGACATGCTACAGCGTCATTGTGATACCTAAAGTGATGGCTGAGAGCGCAGGAACGGGAAATTGGATAACACTTATATTAACGGCGCTCATTTTCGGCGTGGCCGCTGTGATTATAGTTAGTCTTAACAGCATGTTTCAGGGAAAGATGTTGTTTGAATATGCGCCTCAAATCATTGGTAAACCAGCAACATACATCGTTGTTATTTTTTATGTAATGTACTTTTTTTTCATTGTCGTTTATTTAGTCACAATGAACGCCCGCCTTCTTAAGGCGGATTTTTTTCCGCAGACGCCGCTTTGGTCTTTCCCTCTTATAGGCATACCTGTTTTCTGCTTTATTGCCAATAAAGGAATCACAAACGTCAGCCGATTGGCAGAGCTCATCGGCGTTGTTTTTATTATTACTGCTATTTTTGTGCATTTAATTATGGTATCTCAAGGGAAGATTAGTCGCATACAGCCTTTTTTTAATGCAGCTGAAATTAAAAACTATGTCGAAGCTTTTAAATACTCAATATTTCCTTTTTTAGGAATCGAGTTGCTGCTGGCTATTCCACTAACCAAAAAAAACGGCAAAAAAGCAAAAAGAACAGCATTTCTAACAATTATGTTTATCGGTTTGTTTTATATCTTTTTGGTCGAAAGCTGCATAATGAAGGTTGGACTCAATGATATTGTTAATTTCAAAGATGCTCTGATTGTGGCTATTCGCGATACTTCTCCTGAAAAGATAGTAATTTTCACAAGGATGGACATTTTATATCTGACAATCGGTTTTAGCGCTCTTTTTGTGGGTTTCTCCATTGTTATTGCTGTTATCGCAGAGTATTTAAGTCGTATTTTTAATAACATTAAAAAGTCAATGATTATAACAATTATTGGGATTATAACTTACATCATATTCTTCCTTGTGAAAGACTTGGCCAAATATGAACAATTCGTTGAGGATATTGGTACATATTTAGGTCTTATGACCTGCTTTGTGATTCCGGTATGCCTATTGTTTCTGGCAAAAATAAGAAAAGTTCAAAAGAAAGGCAAAAGAAATGCGTCTTAAAATAGCATCGTGTATCTTCTTAATAATTGGCTTTTTATTTGTGGGATCGGGATGCTGGGATTCAATGGATGTCAATAACAAAACGCTGGTTGTCACTGTTATTTCAGATAAACAGGATGATGATTTTGCTTTTTATATAGAATCCCCGAATTTAGGCCAAGGACAGAATCAGCCAGGTATTGGAGACTATGCAAGTAAAAAAAGCTACCAAATGATATATGCTAAGGGTACAACTTTTGCGGACGCAAGGAGGCATTTAAATGCAAAAACAGACAATCCTATTTTTTTAGGTACTGTAAAAGCGCTTGTAATTACTGACGATCTCGGAAAGGCTGGCATAGAGGAGTATATGCTGCGTATGCAATCGGATGTGCAGTACAGAAAAACGCTCAATGTTGTGACATCCTTTTCGAGCCCAGAAGATATTCTAGCTGTTCAGCCGCCAAATAATGTGTCCATTGGAGAATCCATTGATGACACTATCAAGAGTCTAAAGGCGTTGGAGAAGATACACGTATACACGGTTTCGGACTTGCTTGAGTTTATCTACAGCAATACATGCTTTGTGCTACCCAATTTGGATGTTGAAGATGGTGTACTTACATACAACGGTTTTACCGTTTTTCATGAAAACAAACTTATAGATTTTATCCCTGTAGAACAGTCAAGAGGTCTTGTCTGGATTTTAGGAGATAACATAAAACGTTTGTATGTGATTCCGTTTGATGACAGTGAAGCAACAATAGAGGTAACTCTAAAAATTAAAAAGTATAAACCAACTTACGAAAATGGGAAATTGAAGTTTGATTTAAAATTTAAGTTTGAATCCAAGGTTATGTATCTTAGCAAGAATACCAAGTTTGATGAACACATTCAAAAAGACGTGACGCAAAACCTGCTGAATGCGATATTGGGGGATATATCACAAGCTCTCATGCATTCAAAAGAAGTGCAGTGCGACTATCTACAGTTTAAAGAACATTTTCGCATTAAATATCCGAATGTGCTGAAAAATATCAATTGGAAAGATACTTATTTGAATGCAAGTTTCACAGTATCGGCCGAGTCCAATCTTTTGATGGGGAACATGATGGATTTCGAAACAATGGGCCAGAAACTCGCTAAATAGAGGAGAATTAATGCAGAGGCAGAACAATCAGAACATAAGATATGAGAACATAATCAGCGCAATCAGAGAAAAGAACATGGATGTTGTACAACGAACGATCTCGTTAAAATCTGAATCTATCTCTTTGTTTTATATTAAAGAACTCACCGATCTAACGGGAATATCAGAGTATGTCATAAAGCCACTTGCAGCAACTAATGGGCAGACGAATGTGAAAGCCGCCGATGCGGCGAATATTGTCAGCGCCAGCCAATGCACGCTGGATTCAGATAAAGCGAAAATTGAGCAATACATATTGAGCGGCATGACAGTCGCTTTATTCTCCTCTGATAACCAATACCTGGTCATGGATATTAAAAAAGTTGAGAAACGTGCTATCCCTGTTCCTGAGTTTACCTACACGATAAGAGGGCCAAGAGACGCATTCATTGAAAATCTTGATACCAATCTCTCGCTTGTTAGGTACCGAATAAAGGACGAGAATTTGCGTGTTGAAAGCATGAAAGTGGGCAGGAGAACAAAAACAAGTATTGCGATTCTTTATCTTGAAGATGTCGCCAACAATACTTGTATAACCGAAATCAAGAAAAGAATATCAAAAGTTGATGTTGACGGGCTTGTTTCCTCGGGCGAACTAGAATCGTATCTGCTTAACAATCAGAGAAGCATTTTCCCTCAGATGGGAATTATTGAGCGCTCGGATATGGCATGCGGAGCTATTTTAGAAGGCAAGGTTGTCATTATCATGGATGGCAGTCCATGGGCGCTTGTCGCGCCAAAGGTGTTCAGCGAATATATATGGTCATGCGATGATTTTTATGCCAATAAATACTTTGGCACATTCATGAGGATTCTACGGGTCATTTCTCTCAACATCTCTTTTGCTGTTTCCTCTATTTACGTGGCAATTGTATCCTTCCACAACGATGTGTTGCCCGGAACCTACATGATCGCTATAGCTGAAAGCCGGGCAAAGGTGCCGTTCAATGCGCTGATTGAAGTGCTGCTTATTGAAACAATCGGCGAACTGATCAGAGAATCGTTGATTCGAGTACCCACCAAAATCGGTACTGCTATAGGTATCGTCGGGGCAATTATTATCGGTCAAGCTGCGGTTTCAGCGGGAGTATTCAGCCCGCTGCTGTTAATCGTTATTTCGATGTCCCTTATCGCGTCTTTCGTACCGTCTGACTACATGATTGTTAATCCGTTTCGCATTTTAAAATTCTTGTTAATCATCGCATCAGGTACATTTGGCTTTTATGGATTTACTCTCGTCGTTGTCCTTATTATTTCACATCTTGTATCCATTAACACGTTCGGCGTGCCATATATGGCGCCTGCTGCACCATTTAACATGCGAGATTTTCTCAAATCAATTGTGTACAGCAAGTCTATCGCCCCACATCGCCCCGCATATTTAAGAAACAAGGACAATACGCGAGCGCCGATACAAAACGAAAAAAATGAAAAGTAAAAGCCGGCACATAACCGGCTTTTTGAGAAAATGGTTGTTTGATTTATCTTTTGGGCTTTTTAGCGTAATCGCTCATCACATCTTTTAATATCTCGACAGTTTCCTGAGAATCGGATAATTCCTGTTTGAGCCGGGTTACCTCAGCCTCCAAGGACATGACTTTGACCGACTCTAAGTCCTCATGAACCCGTCTGGATGCGCGCTCCTGAGCCGTTTTTTTTTGCGTCTGCTTGGCAGATGCTTTGTTCTTTTCCGCCATAGGAATCACCTCTTCATTCACATATTCGTCCTCCAGGAACTCATTAAACCGTCCGCGTTTGACATAATGCGTATGCAGCAGTTTGTGTGACACATGGCTGTTTGGGAATTCCAGATACTCTTCATAAAGCTTTTTGACAGAAGGATTCTCATGCGATTTGCGCATGACCTTGGCTTCATCTTCGTCATAAATACCCTGAAAACGTTTTGTCCTTACATCCGGATCTTTGGATCTCGGTTGTCCGCCGCCCATAATGCATCCATTGGGGCAGCCCATCACCTCAATAAAGTGGTAAGGTGATTCTCCATTTTTAATTTGATCCATGAGTATCTTCGCGCCTGAAAGGCCGCTCGTCACAGCCACCTTCACGACAACGCCTTCCAGGAATTTATAATCCGGCAGTGTATCTTCAATCTTGATCTCAGCTGTTTTTATTTGTTCCAAGCCTACAATCGGTGCGACATGCAGCTTGTCAAACGGCAGTTCGCGCCCTGTAACAAGCTCATATACGGTACGCAGCGCAGCTTCCATGACGCCCCCTGTGACGCCGAAAATATCAGCAGCGCCTGTCGACATGCCAAGCGGATTATCAAACTCACGATCTTCCAGCAAAGTAAAGTCGATACCGGCTTCACGTACCATTTGCCCAAGCTCTCTTGTTGTGAGCACCGCATCCACATTGGGAACGTCATTATTGCACATCTCATGACGGCTGATCTCAAACTTCTTGGCGGTACACGGCATCACCGACACCACGTACATGTCTTTTGGATCGCAGCCGATCTTTTCAGCATAGAACGATTTGACCAACGCACCCAGCATGGTATGCGGCGATTTGCACGTTGACAGATGGGGGAGAAGGTCAGGATATGAATGCTCGATATATTTGATCCAGCCCGGGCTGCACGATGTAATCATCGGCAGCATGGCTTCGCCTCCCGTCAACGCTTTTTTCACACGTGTCAAAAATTCGGTGCCTTCCTCCATAATCGTAAGGTCAGCGGTGAAATTCGTATCGAAAATGTCATCGAACCCCAGCGTGGAAAGCGCCTGCGCAAGCTTGCCTGTTACGCGCGCGCCGGGTTCATACCCAAACTCTTCACCAATCGCCACACGAATTGCAGGAGCCACCTGCACCACACATCTTTTTTTCTCGTCGCTGAGTGCTTTCCAAACAGGCTGTATGGCATCGGTTTCCTTGAGCGCACCCACCGGACAAACCACCGTACACTGTCCGCAGAATACGCAGTTGACGGTGCCCAGCTTTAAATCCATCGCTGGGCCAATCACAGTCTGGAACCCGCGATTCTGCGCGTTGAGTATTCCTGTTCCCTGAATCTCGTTGCAGACAGTGACGCAGCGCCTACACAGCACGCATTTTGACATATTGCGTGTAATGGATACGGAGGAGTCAAGATTAAATTCCGAGTGTTCGCCGTCGAAGCGCGATTCGCTCACACCGAGAACTTTTCCAAGCTCCTGAAGCTCACAGCTCTGGTTTCTCGTACAGCTTAAGCAGTCCTTATCATGATCGGAAAGCAGCAGCTCATAGAGCACGCGCCGTGCGTTTCTCACCTTTGCCGTATTTGTATCCACAATCATGCCTTCGGCGACCTTTGCCAGGCATGACGCCTGCAGTGTTTTCGCGCCTTTGACCTCCACAACACAAATGCGGCAGGAGCCAAACTGGTGTACACCGTCCATTTGGCAAAGCCCGGGAATTTTAATTCCCACAGTTTTAGCTGCTTCCATGATTGTGTAGTCCTCGGGTACCGTCACCGAGCGGCCGTTAATCTGCAAATTAATCATATCTGACTACCTCCTTTCACAATGCAGACAGCGCATCGCTTCTGCCATCGCATTGAGCTTATGGTAACCCTTAATCACTTCGTCGAATGAATATTTACGTGTTTTCGGATCAAGTATCTCAAGATCAAACCGGCCATGAGCCACGATGTCGTCTTCATCCGTGGTTTCGGGAATGTCAATTGGTTCACCCTTATTGAGATGGCCTTTGCCGCCAAGATATTTGTCGATTGAAATTGCTGCTTTTTTACCGTCCGCAATCGCGCGTATCACCTCGTCAGGCCCGCGGGTGACATCGCCGCCAGCGAATACGCCATCCATCGTGGTCATCTGCGTATCGCTTTGCAGTATAAACGTGCCCCAAGGCGTCAGGCCAATCTCGTCTTTTCCGATAAACGGGAAATCTGCAAACTGGCTGACAGCAGGTATGACCATATCGGCATCAATGAAGAAATTTGAATCCTCCACGTAAACGCTGCGCCTGCGGCAAGACGCATCGAAATCGCCAAGGCACATCTTGATACATTCGATTTTTGATATGCGTCCATCAGCGCCCTGAATGAAGCGCACGGGTGCAGCAAGTGATATGATCTCAATGCCTTCTTCCACGGCTTCACGTATTTCCTGCTCGTACGCCGGCATTGAATCACAGGTGCGCCTGTACAGTATCGTCACCTTTTCCGCTCCCAAACGCAGCGCTGTCCTTGCGGAGTCTATCGCCGTATTGCCGCCGCCGATGACGACCACGTTTTTGCCCATTTCGATGGGAGAGTGCGTGTTGGCTTTCTTTAAAAACTTGATGCCATGCATAACGCCTGGAAGGCTCTCTCCGGGCACATTGATTTTTTGCGGCAATTGCGTACCCGTTGCGATATAAATCGCGTCATATGTCGCTTTGAGCTCTTTGAACGTGATATCACGCCCCACCTCAGTATTTAAATGAATTTTGACACCCGCCTGTTCGATGAGCCTGACTTCATAGTCAAGCACGTCCTTGGGCAGACGGTATTCGGGAATGCCATATGCCAGCACGCCGCCTGCTGTGTTATGCGATTCAAATACATCCACATCATAACCGATACGCGCAAGATAATACGCGCACGTCAGCCCCGACGCGCCCGCGCCGATCACTGCAATACTCTTCCCGTTTTTCGGGAACACAACATCGGTCTGATACGCATTTTTACCATTATTCATTGCGTAGTCGGCGACAAACCGCTTGAGATCGCAAATGGCCAGCGCTTCGTCGACCGTGCGCCTACGGCATTTGCTTTCGCATGGCCGTGTGCAGATTCGTCCGCAAACGGCAGGGAAGGGGTTTTCCTGCCGGATCAGCTTATACGCATCGGTGAACCGTCCTGCGGCGATAAGCGACATATAACCCGGCACGTTGACATTGGCGGGGCACGTATTCTCACACGGCGAAATGAACAGATCGCTGCACACACCCGCGCGGCAGTATTTGTTTCTGATGTGCTCGTCATATTCCTCGCGGAAATACTTGATGGTGGAAAGCACAGGATTCGGCGCCGTCTGACCGAGGCCGCACATGGCTGTCTCCTGAATTGTCTCGCCAAGCTCGATGAGCAGCTCCACATCGCCTTCTTCACCTTCGCCCCGTGTGATACGCTCGAGTATCTCAAGCATGCGTTTGGTGCCGATACGACAGGCCGTACATTTGCCGCAGGATTCATCCTTGATAAAATCCATAAAAAACCGTGCGGTATCGACCATGCAGGTATCCTCGTTCATAACGATAAGCCCGCCCGAGCCCATAATCGCACCCAGCTCCTTTAACGGTTCGTAGTCTGTCGGTACGTTGAGATTATCCGTCGTGATGCAGCCGCCCGAAGGTCCGCCGATCTGCGCGGATTTGAATTTCTTCTTGTTGACGGTTCCGCCTCCGATTTCGAATATGATATCGCCAAGCGGTATGCCGATGGGCACTTCAACGATACCCGTGTTCATGACGTCACCCGCAAGCGCAAAGACTTTTGTGCCTCTGCTCTTTTCGGTGCCGAACTGTGTGTACCACTCGCCGCCGCTGAGTATGATCATCGGTATGCTCGCCAGCGTCTCGACATTGTTTATGATGGTCGGCTTGCCGAAAAGACCTCTTTGGAACGGGAAAGGCGGTTTTTGCTTTGGCTCGCCGCGATGGCCTTCAATAGACGCCATCAGCGATGTTTCCTCACCGCATACAAAAGCGCCCGCGCCGATTCTTAGCTCGATATCAAATGAAAAGCCGCTCCCGAATATGTTTTTCCCGAGCAAACCTCTGTTTCTCGCTTCATCCAGTGCCGCCGTCATTCTGTCTACCGCGATGGGGTACTCAGCACGCACGTAGATGTAACCCGTTGTGGCTCCAATGGCATATCCACCGATCAGCATGCCTTCGATGACGGTATGGGGATCACCCTCGATAATGCTTCTGTCCATGAAAGCGCCTGGATCACCCTCGTCCGCGTTGCATACGATATACTTGCTTTCACTTTGCTGCTTATGAGCCGCATCCCATTTTACGCCTGTGGGGAAGCCTGCACCGCCGCGCCCCTTGATGCCCGACGTTTTGACCTCCTGTACGACTGTCTGCGGTGTCATATCCTTTAGCGCTTTATAAGCGGCGTAATAGCCGTCCCGTGCAATATAGGCTTCAATGTCCGCGTATTCCATGGAGCCGCAGTTGCGCAGAGCGATTTTGACCTGCTTTTTAAAGAAACCGATGTCGTCGATGTTTGGAATATGTTCGCCAAGCGAATGGTCATAGAACGTGTAAGGGACGATGGTATGGCCGTTTTTGATATGCGTGCGGACGATCTGACGCGCTTTATCCTCATCAAGCTCTGTGTAGAAAACCTTATCCGGCATCACAAGCATGACAGGGCCAACCGCGCATGTTCCCATACAACCGGTTTCAAACACTTTAACTTCATCCTGCATTTTGACGTTCTTAAGCTCACTGATGACTGCATCCCGGACAAGAGAGCAGTTAGACGAGACGCAGCCTGCGCCTGCGCAGACGAATATCCGATATTTATATTTTTCCAGCTCGGAATTGTATCTTTCCTTGATCTCGTTTAGCTGGTCAATTGTCTTTATTCTGGCTGATTTCATACCGCTCACCTCCTTATTCGTTATCATATTTGGCCAATATTGAATTGAGTTTGTTAACATTAACCTGTTTGTAGACAACGTCGTCTATCATCATGGCCGGAGCAAGCCCGCAAGCGCCAATGCATCTTGCAACCTCAAAAGTGAATTTACCATCCTTGGTTGTGGAGCCAATATCCACGTCCAGCTTTTCCTTGAGGCTTTCCACAATTTTTTTGCCGCCTCTTACGTAGCAAGCTGTTCCAAGGCAGACGCGAATGGTATGGCGTCCTCTTGGCTCAGTGGAGAAAAACGAGTAAAATGTAATCACCCCGGATACCTCGGACAGCGGAACTTTAAGCGAATCCGCGATGAAGATCTGAACCTCCAGCGGCAGATATCCATAGATCTGCTGGGCAAGATGGAGGATCTGTATCAGGCTTCCTTCCTTGTCCTTGTACAAATCAATGACGTTGGCAATGGCTGCGAATTTGTCATCATTGCATTCCTTGCAGCAGCCTTGCTTGGCTTTAACAGGTTTTGTGCTCATTTTTTACCTCCAAGCGCGATATATTTTGACAGGATGTTGAAAGTTTATTCATGGTATAATGGCATCATATCAAAGCATTGTTATGAAAAAATGATGAATCTTCACAATTATATTCTTATAGGTCCGTTTTAAAGCTGTAAATCATGGTAATATCATTGTTTCCTTCACAGAATCATCACATTTTCATTAAAATCATGTCACCACTTGCTTCTATCATACGATTGATATAGAATATTTATTATTACATTCACACATCCAGAGAAATTTCATAAGCTACGTGAGCGATTCAGATTAAAAAAAGGGTCCGATAATGAGTGATATTAGCTTATTGGTCGTCGATCCGGCAGCAGATTTGAGAGCAACGGTAAAAACACACGCAGCACTTGAGAACTTTGTCGTTGACGAAGCCGCCGACGGTATCGCCGCACTAAAAATGTTTAGGCGTCATGACTATCATATTATTGTGATGAATGCGGAGCTTCCCGAGCTGGATGCATGGCTTGTGTGCCGGCAGATTCGCAAAAGCTCTCAGACGCCAATCATCATATTGTCCAGGAACGGCAGCGAAGAACAAAAGCTTTTTTTCTTCGATCTTGGCGTGGATGACTTTTTAAACATCCCATATTCGTGCAAGGTGCTTATGGCGCGTATTCATGTTTTGCTGCGCCACAGCGCCCATCATGAAGAATATACACCGCGGCGGCTCATTTTCGACGGCTTGTGTATTGATGTTATTTCACATGTGGTTTATGTGGAAGGAGAAGGCATACTATTAACGCCCAAGGAATACAAACTGCTTGTTTTTCTTGCCAAAAACCACAATCGTGCTTTTTCCCGAGATATGATATTAAGAGAGGTCTGGGGAGAGGATTTCTTCGGCACGGATCGCACTGTGGATACGCATATAAAGACACTCCGCGAAAATATCAAACCATACCATAAGTTTTTAGAGACTGTTTGGGGATATGGTTACATTTTTAAAACATAAATTTTACAAGCACATGAGTAACTGTCTTAGCACTTTGAGACTTTTTTATTTTTATGGGATCAAAACGGTGAAATCATTCGTCATAATGTTACGTTTATTTGCTAAACAGCAAATAATAAATGCTATACTGAATACAACAGCTCAAGTATAACAGAAAGGGACATCATGAAAAAAACACTATTGATATTGATCATCATTGCGGTTCTGAGCGTATCCGCATGTGCATCGCCCAAGCCGGATATTGAAGTCGTTGAGATAGGCGATATTCCGCAACAAACAATCAAAGCCGATAAGGTTGCAGACATCGTCAACCCTTCTCAAACCTACAGCTATGAGCAAATGCTTAGCGACGCGCAATTGCTGGCAGAAAGTTATTCCGATATTATATCAACAGAATCTATCGGACAAAGCGTTGAAGGGCGGGAGCTTTTGCTTATTAAGCTCGGCAAGGGTGAAAAGAAAATTGTGCTTGCGGGGACGCATCACGCGCGCGAATACATTACCAGCACATTTCTGATGGAGACGATTGATGAATATGCGCGCCGTTATGCTACAAATGAGGCTTTCGGCGATTATGATATAGAAGCACTGCTTGATGAGGTGACGGTTTATATTGTGCCCATGGTCAATCCTGATGGCGTGAATCTCGTACAAAACGGCGTAGAGGCTGTGAAGGATCCGGAGAAGGTTAAATCTATGCGCATGCTACAGGAAGGCTATGATGAATGGAAGGCCAACATTAACGGTGTGGATTTAAACCGCCAGTATCCCTGCCATTGGGACGAAAAGCAGAGTAATACTGATATGCCGAGTTCAGAAATGTATAAGGGCATCGCACCCGGTACCGAACCCGAGGTTCAGGCCATAATGACGCTCTGTAAAAGCAACGAATTTCTACTCGCCGCTTCTTTCCACACCAAGGGCGAGGTGATTTACTGGGCGGACAGCGGTACGCAGGACAGCATTGAGGCGGGCTCGTCTATCGCGCAAACGATGGCGGATGTGACAGGCTATGAACTGATGCCTGTATCCGAAGATCCGGCGGTATATGCCGCCGGATTTGAAAACTGGTTCCGGCAGGATTTCTCGCGTCCCGGATTTTGTGTGGAGCTTACACCCACAGGCAATGGCAGCACGCCGCATGATGATTCGGATTTTGAATCGCTGATATGGTCTAAAGCCAAGTATCTGGTTGCGGAGCTTATTAATCAGGCATTGCTGGAGGAATAGGCGGAAAAGTCCAATACGATGTGGCTTTGCCGGTGTTCTTAAGTACGTTTGCAAGACGGTCAATTTCAGATCGTGTGTTGTAAAAGGCAAGCGACATACGGACGGTGCTTTCATAGCCGAGATGCCGTAGTATGGGCTGGGCGCAGTGGTGGCCCGCACGGACGGCAATGCCTTTCTCGTCGAGCCGCTTTCCGACTTCATCCGGAGAAACGTCATTCAGTAAAAACGAAACGATTCCTGTTTGCGGCTTGCCTATGAACTTAAGACCCGGGACACTTTCCAAAGACTTAATAGCGAGTGTGAGCAAGCGTTGTTCGTATTGCTCGATACGATCAAGCCCCACGCACCTGACATAATCAAGCGCCGCGCCAAGCCCTATTGCACCCGCGATATTGCCCGTTCCCGCTTCAAAACGGTGGGGAGGGGCTTTATATTTTGTGCTTTCTAACGAAACATCCTCGATCATGCTGCCGCCGCCCTGATAGGGCGGCATCTCATCAAGCAACTTGGATTTTGCATACAGAATCCCAATGCCCGTGGGGCCGAATACTTTATGACCCGAAAATACGTAAAAATCGCAATCCAGCGCCTGTACATCCACCGCCAGATGCGCCACCGCCTGTGCACCGTCCACCAGCACTCTGGCGCCATATTCGTGCGCCATTCGTATCATTTGAGCAGCAGGAGTTATTGTGCCAATCGCGTTGGACACATGCGTGATGGCCACCATCTTTGTCTTGCTGTTGAGCAACTTTTCAAACGCTGCCAAGTCAACTTGCCCATGCTCGTTAACCGGCGACGCCTTAAGCTTTGCGCCTGTTTTGGCGCAGACGATCTGCCATGGCACGAAATTGGCATGGTGTTCCAGCTGCGTGATAAGCACTTCATCGCCTTCATCCAGATGGGTGAGACCGTACGAATGCGCCACAAGGTTAATGGCTTCTGTGGTGCCGCGAACAAAAACAATCTCTTTGGGCTTAGAGGCATTGAGAAAAACGGCGGCTTTGGCGCGTGCGTCTTCATAAGCATCTGTCGTTCTTTTGGCAAGCGTATGCGCACCGCGATGTACGTTCGAGTTTTCATGCTCGTAAAACGACTTGATTCTGTCGATTACGCATTGAGGCTTTTGAGTGGTCGCGGCGTTATCTAACCAGACAAGCGGATGATCGTTTATTCGTTCAGAAAGAATAGGAAAGTCTTGGCGCGTAAAATCCAAGTCTTCTTTTCTGTCCAAAGTTGTTTCTTCTTTGTCCCATCGAAGCAGGGGAGTGATGCGAATTGGATCGGCAAATAAATCTGCCGATTCGATTGCCGGTTCGGAGGTTTGAGAACGAGGCACATTAAATTCGGGGAAATACATTTTGGCCAGCGAAGCGACCGATTCCCTTATGAGCGTATCCTGATTAAACGCACCACTCTCTATTTCTTCCAGATCATTATTGATAATCATAGTAGTTTCCGATTTCGACGTCCTCAAGAACAGCGATAGCGTCGTCAGCTAAAATGGCCGCCGAACAATAAATAGACAGCAAGTAATAACCGATCCCCTGATTGTTGATACCCATAAACCGCACAGACATACCGCGTGACTGTTCTCCGGGCAATCCCGTCTGATACAAACCGATAACACCCTGATTGGCTTCACCGCTGCGAATAAGCAAAATATTCGTTTTTCCTTTTGCCCCAAACGGCTTTCTTTGCCCGTCTACCAAAAGCTTATCAGTGGGCACAAGCGGAATGCCGCGCCATGTGATGAAAGGGGAGCCATGAAGGTTAACAGCCACCGGCGGCACGCCGCGGTGTGTGCACTCGCGACCAAACGCGGCAATGGCGGCAGGGTGCGCAAGAAAGAAAGACGGCTGCTTCCACACCTTGGCGATAAGCTCATCAAGATCATCCGGCGTGGGGGACCCATCTCGCGTTTTGATTCTTTGTGAATCGTCGATGTTGTTGAGCAGGCCGTAATCATCGCTGTTTATGATGAGGCTTTCCTGTTTTTCCTTGATGCTCTCCATGCCGAGCCGCAGCTGCTCCTTTATCTGATCATATGGCTTGCTGTAAATATCAGACACGCGTGTCTCGATTTTTATTATGGATGATACGGAAGTTAAAATATATTCGCGGGGCTCCGGTTCATAGTCAATATAGCCTTCCGGAATATCTTCTCCGTTAGACTGGGCGCACAGCGTCTCCAACAGTTCTTACCTTTTCTCACCTTGTTTAGCCGGAATATGCCCGACTCAAGCGGTTTCCATTCCAAAAATCTTGTCAGCCATCTGGGACTGATGGATATGTATTGGGGCGCAGTTTTCTCTACGTCCGCAAGCTGATAAGCGCAGCGGGCAGATAACGCTTTAGACGGCTTGTCCTGTTCGCTCATGTCTGTCTCCTTAAAGTTGATTTCATGGCTTATTGCTCCGACGATCAAACATTTTCATTTCTATTTACATGTTTGTCCGTCTCCGTAATAGTTTCTCAACTTTGGCACTCATTATACGAATATGCTGATGAACATATGAGGGGCAGCCTTAATAGCTGACGTTAAGCAAAAAATATTTCACTTTGTCACCGCTCCAGCCGATATCCCATGGCACGCGGTAGCGGTCTAGATTATGACAGCTCACGAGGGGATATCCCTTGGAATCAGCGCCCGTGACCACAGACACGTGCGCCACCTTTCCTTTTTTGACATACGCCACGATATCACCGGGGCGAAGACTGTAAGCATACTGGTATATTTCCTTATAGCTGCCTGCCGCAAGCACTGAAGCCCGCCCGCTGTATACAAGGTAATCCTTGAGTCCTTGCGCATTTACCCATGCGCGGCTGCCTTTTCCGCCGGTGTAATTCCATGTGCCGTTCTTTTTAAAACCGCCTTCGAGCAAAACCTGTGAAGCAAAATTCGCGCAGTCTCCGCCCAAAGGATTGTAGTTGGTATATTCGCTGTTATATTCATAATTGTTTTGTCCGTCCGATGCTGCACCGCAATACATATCCGCATACTCGACCGCCGTGACGCGTTGTTCACTGATGCCTGATATGTCTATAGCGGGATGAGACATGATATACGTAGTCATCTCTTCGGTCACATTATCCAGATTAATTGAATCAAGCAACGGATCATCATACCATTCCCGACTAATGATCCAACTGTTTTCGTCGTCACTTGGAATCAGGTCTAAAGAGTGATACGCACCCAAACGGAATATGTTTTCAGTCTCAGGCGTATCCTTATAGACATATTTGTATTCATTTGATGAGATAAGATAAAAAGAATAGCCTCGCCCGACTTGTTTTACGCTTTTTATTTTTATTTCACTGCAAATGCCCGTTACATCAACACCTTGTTTGGCTGACCATGCACTTAAATACTTCGCTCTCTGCACCTCAAATTCATATGCCCACCTTCCATTTTTCTCGTTTGTGAGAAAAATCTTTTCAAGTGTATCTTTATCCTGTTTTAAGATACAATCATTACGTAAATCAAATAGCCCATTCAATATCCTTTGCCAATCCTCGCTTTCGGCATTAACAGCCGGACTTGCTTCATCTTGACATAGTGTCAAAAGCAATAAGCCGGTAATTATAAAAAAAACCAGCGACAGATAAAGCACAATCATATTTTTCCGTGATACTTGTGTAGAGTACATAGAGGGACTCCTTTTTGTTCTAATCATAATTATGAATAAAAGGCTTCCCATAGACGTCATCTTAGGTTTTTGGTTGCATATCAATGCAAATTGGCGTATTTGCACAGTTTGAATATTGTATCAATAGAATAGATAATGAAATAAACATAAAGGGGGTATATGATGTTACCCAAAAAAGAACTGCAGGATCTTGCGAATGCGCTCAAGGCGACACAGGAATTCAACGAAATGGTTAACCAACGCAGGCTTATCATGAAAAACCCTAGGCTCGGCAGGGTTATGATAAATTTCGAGAGAGAACATGCGAGGATCATGCATCATGATTTTCCTGAGGATCAGGTTAGCTCACACCTAAAAAAATTATTTAATGATAACAAGGCTTTTCTTGAAGCAGGCGAAGTGAAGGCGTATATGAAGGCCACACAGGGGTATCACAGCATGGTGACGCAATGCGTTGATTACTTAAACGGACTGCTTGATGTCAATCAAACTATAAAAACTTATTGATCATACCCTTAAGCTTCACAACTTTGGTTCCCAAAATGCGCCGCTTTTCAGAAACCCGTAAAAATGGTCACTGGATCTTGATATTCCAGTGACCATTTTAAACAAAGTACGACAATGCACACAATACTTGGCCGAAATCTGGCATTGTTAAGATTTTTTTAATAATCGTCGTCCATATCGTCCATATCGTCCATGTCATAATCCATCATGTCATCATAGTCCGGAATCATATCCCAGTTTCCCGGTGCGCCATACCAGCCGCCCGACTGGCTGGGACCCATCGCTAAGCGGTTGTCAGCATATCTATCGTTGTAAGAACATCTGCCATACCGGTCGCAGCATCGGCCAAATTGGTCGCAGCATCGGCCAAACTGATCTGTCCAGTAACACCGTCCGGTCGGGAAACCGATCGGGAGGAAGAAGAACCTGGGGAATCGTTGTCTTACTGGAAATCTCCGGGGAAACCGTCTGCCCGGAAAACCGCCGCGCGGGAATCTTCTGCCCGGGAAACCGCCGCGTGGGCCGCGCCCCGGGAAACCACCTGGGCCACCACCCGGAAAACCACCCCGTCCGCCGCGTTGCGCAAGTTCCGTACCGCTTGATGTATTCATTTCATCTGGCATCAAAAAAACTCCTTTCATCGAAAACAAACATGAATTGTTTGCTGATGTATACTATGAGTTTCTTTGAATATTTGTTCTTTAACAATAGATATGCTTACGATACTTCCGACTCTTTGTTTTTTTCACTTTGTTCGGATGTGTCCATCCTATTGCCCCATTTGCCGCATCGATCACCCCAGTGGGCAATACAAGCGCCATCCGCCTTAATTCTGACAACTTCACACATATTGGCACAATCTGTGCAGGCGATGCTCTCGGTAATGAACTCGCGGCTCAGGTTCTCAAATCCCTTAAAACAGGTTTGTTTGTCAAGCATTGCGTCTTTGGCAATTAAGGCAGCGCCATAAGCACCCATCACGTCGTATTGCTGAGGGATAATGACTTTTTTCCCAAGTGCTTTTTCAAATGCCGAGAGGATACCGATATTGGCAGCCACGCCTCCTTGAAATAATATAGGGCCTCTAATTTCTTTTCCTTTAGCGAGATTATTTAAGTAATTGCGAACGAGAGCCTCGCACAGGCCCGCAATAATATCCTCAGCCGTATGACCTGCTTGTTGCTTGCTGATCATATCTGACTCGGCAAACACGGCACAACGCCCTGCAATACGCACGGGGGACTTGGAACGCAGCGCATAACCGCCGAACTCTTCAATGGGAATTTCAAGGCGTGAGGCCTGCCTGTCTAAGAAGGAACCCGTTCCTGCCGCACAAACGGAATTCATGGCAAAATCACAGACCATGCCGTCTTTAATCAGAATGATCTTTGAATCCTGGCCGCCGATTTCCAGTATCGTACGCACATCCGGTACAACATGGCAAGCGGCCACAGCATGCGCTGTGATTTCATTTTTCATGACATCCGCACCCACCATCGCACCAGCCAACTGCCTGCCGCTGCCCGTTGTGCCCGCACCAATGATAACGGCACTTTCGTCCAGTTTGCCTTTGAGCAAGGAAAGGCCTTTGCAAATGGCCTCAATCGGGCGTCCATTCGTTCGTAAGTACAGCTTCTCAACCACCTTACCGTCTGTGTCGATCAACACAATATTTGTGCTGACTGAACCGACATCGATGCCAAGGCAAAACTCTTTATTCAAGCTGATATCTCTCCTTTTCTTCTTTTCGCTTCCAGCATGTCAAGAAAAGCTTCAATTCTCGTCATATATCCCGCTTCACCCGTCATTTCGTCCACGACCAATGTCAACACCGGAAAATCCTTTTCTTGTTGTATGACAGGCAAAATCGCCTTGACGACGATTTCAGGCATGCAGCCGAGCGGAAAAATCTGTATTGCACCGTCAAAATTGTTTCTTTGACATATCACGGCATGGCCAATCGATTCCTTTGCATGTCCGCCCGTGTTATAAGACAGATAGTCATGGGCAGCGCGCCGAATATCCATCGAATTAAGCTTAAGCGGTTTGGCTATGAGATCCTTGAGCCACCAGCTGGGTGTGATAAGTCGGCTGGTGCTCACACCGTAGTCCATCAGCTTTTCTTCTATATACAAATTCGCAAACGGCTCAACCATCGAATAGATTTCTCCAATCAAAGCGATACGCAGCGGCTTTTTACTCATATCGGTCTTTACATTACCCAGCTTTTGAAGATATTGCTTCAAAAGTGTTTGTATTTCATTGGGCTTGCGGCAGTTCTCCGTTTGCTCATGGCAATCCATAATCAATTGCTTGCATTCACCACTGTTCACTTCGTAACCGGCCAGCATGTACGCCTTTTCATCAATGCTGTCCACAAGGGATAATATGTGAAACGCTTGCCGTAGAGCATTGAGCTTTTTCTTTGCGCTTAAAGGACTGGCCATGGAGATCAAACCGATTCGCCTAAGAAGCTCCTGTCTCCCGATTTCTTTTGGAGCATCAAGAACTATCGTTTCTGCCTGAGTTCCGAGTTTTTTTAGCAGCTTCATCTGCAGCTCACAGTATTCTCCAAAACGGCACGGGCCGCAGCTTCCAGTAATCAGTATGGTATCCGCGCCCTTTTCTATACAATCCATATAGCTGCCCATGAGAATCTTAAACGGCAGACATATTTCATCCGGAGACAGCGCAATGCCGTTTTGCAATGTTTGTTTGTTTATTTTCTCGGGCATCACATAGGGGATGTGTGCAGCTTCAAAAAACGCTTTGGCGGCAAGGCATGTGTTGCCCATGCGTGGGACGGTGATAACCAATTTGTACCCTCCTTTTAAGCATATCCGCATACGCCTCGATACGCGTATCTATAGCGGCTTCTCCGGTATGTTCATCGATTTTTAAAACCATGAAGGGAAGAGAATCCGCTTCCAGATTAATCAACTCGATAACAACCGAATCGACACCGCACGAGAAAGCGGACACGTAGATGAAACCATCGACTAGTTTGTTTTTATAAAGGCTGACGGCAGCACCGTAATATTCCCGCGCAAAATACCAGAACGGAGGTTTGTAGAGCCCGCCTGCGTGAATCGCAATATCATCTTTAGCCACGCTTTCCGTAGTCACGACACCAATATCCATTGCGTGCAGTTTCTTGACCAGATTCATGTTGATGAAAGCATCGTGGATATTGTACGTATGCCCGATCAAGGCAATGCGGTATGAGTAACCATCATCATTAAGTGCTGTTTGATGATTTTTTTGCTTTCCCAGTGCATATTCAAAAGCATCCGCTATTGCTTTTTTGTCTCTCGTCAAAAAGCTGCCCGATTGCACGGCCCATTCCTGCAAGCGTTTCTTATCAAGGGAATAAACGGGGGAATCAATAAGCGGAGGAAGTCCGGTTATACTGCTTTTAACCATCTCCACGAGACCGCAGAACATGGGGCATAGAGACTTCCTTTTCTCAAGACTCAAAAAGCGCGGCATCAATAAATAATCGCATTTGTCCATCAGCCATTGCACATGTCCATGAAAAACTTTCACCGGCAGACAAGCGTCATCTACGCAGGATTTTACACCTTCATCAAGTATTTCCTTATTTGTGTCTGGGGACGTCACGACATCCATTCCAAGAGCACGAAAAAAAGACTCGGCAAAAACATGATATTTTGAATACAAAAGACCTTTAGGTATTCCAACAGTCATCTTTTATCTCCCATCATATTTTTTATTATTTTGCCATTAGGATTAAAAATATGCGAAAGTTAAACAAATGACGAAAGATTAATACAGCTAAGCTCAATAGATTTTAATTTTTATCAGGAATCTTTCTGGTTTGGTTTATCATTCACAGGCAGAAAAATATCCATCTCACAATAGGTTGATTTGCATACAGTGGCGTCAACCCGCTCAAACATGTAATCGTTGTCTCTTCGATAATCCGTTTTTGCGCACCAATCCACAGAGATATAATTATATATCTCATCAAGCGTATAGTCGGACAGACAATCGGCTGAATGAAATCCCACATACCTGAATACTGCATAAAGATGAGAAGGAAGCACAAAGCTTTCAAAAGGCATGGGCAACTGAGATAATTCATTTGTTTCGACGCAAGACATATAGCAATATGATCGTTCGTTTATATCATCAGTAAACCCATAATATAATTGTTCGTTAATCCGATGGGGTATGCTTTCGCGCTCACTGTCACAAAACCGCAGCGCGGCTTCGTTTGCGGCAGTGGGCCGCTTTGGCTGCAATGAGATGCTATGGCGAATGCCTGTAAACATCATCTCGGGCAATACAAGAAAACGCGGTGCCACAAATATTCCGCTCGCAATATCACGTATCGTGCTGGTATCAAACATATGAACGATTTCCAATTCATTTGGTGCGTTTCGAAATGCGGTTGGCGTCATGCCAAAATGACTTTTGAAAGCGCGTTCATAGCTTTGCTCATAGTTAAACCCATACATTTCGGCAATATACGAGAGCTTTTCTTGCGTATTGAGAAGCTCATCAAGGCTGCGGCTCAGCCGCCGGCCTCTCACGTAAGACATAAGCGTTCTGCCGGTCAATGTTTTAAACAAGCGGTGCAAATGGTATTTAGAAACAAAAACGCTGCGCGCTATATTATCCAGCAATAGCGGTTCGTTTAGGGTCTCTTCAATCAGTCTCACCACTTGCATCACAAGCTCGACCGATGTATTTCGCATTGTTCAAACTCCCGACTCTTACAAATTGATCATAAGTAAAATGAGCAAGAAATGTTCGTTTTGTTCATTATTTGTATTTTATACTATTTTAGATGCTTTGTAAATTTTGAAAGGAAAGGATTATCTATGAAAAAAAGTATCCTGTACATTTTATGTATCCTTCTCACATTATCAACGGTTGCATGTTCTTCAGCCACACCGGATGTAATCCAGGAAGAGTCTCCTTCACCGTCAGTGTCCGAAGAGGCCACTGTCACGCTATCTGCAACGACCGAGCCGACGGAAACCGTCTCTGAGCTCCGGCGGGTCAGATTGATGCTGGATTCTGTCAGCCTGCAGAATAATATCATTGATAACCTGCCTAGGAAGGCCATATGGGTCTATTTGCCGCCCTCGTATTATACGAGTGAAAAAGCGTATCCTGTCGTCTATTACCTCCATGGCCATGGAGAAGGCGTTGGGGGCTACATGAACAGCAACCAGACCCGATTTGATGAAGCCTTCGAATCAGATGCTAAAGAATTTATATTTGTAGAAGTTCAAGGAGATTTGTATTACTATGTCAATTCGCCAGTTACCGGTAATTGGGAAGACTATATCATGGATGAGGTCATTCCGCTGGTCGACGACACCTACAGGACAATGAAAAGCTCTGAATCCCGCGGAATCTGTGGTTTTTCGATGGGCGGCTTTGGTTCGCTGAACCTCGCATTACGTCATCCGGATATTTTCGGGGCAGTATATTCCATGTCTCCCGGCTTATTAACGGAGGACGGCATGACGGAGGCTATGGAATCTTGGCGGCGTGACGGTTCATTTCTAACTGATTATGCACGCACATTCTCGCCTGATTCAGACACAGAGCTACTTGGCCATATACCCAAGCTTGATGGAAGCGAAGAAGACGATATCATCGTTGAGCAATGGGAGAACGGCTTTGGCAATGTAAAGGAAAAACTTGATGCCTATCTGGCGCTGGGTACACCGCTTCGAGCTATCGGGCTTAGCTACGGAACAAACGACGCATATACGTGGATACCCAAAGGTACACAGTTTTTCTCTGATCTTCTTACGGAGAACGAAATTGATCATACGCTCTTTGTCTTTGAGGGCAGGCATGAAGTGCCGCCGAAAAGTGCGCAAGAACACATCATACCATTCTTTGACGAGAATCTTATATTCTAATCTAGCCACTATCTAACAGAAAACGCAGGATTGATATACAATCTTCCTGCGTTCTTTGCTTATATGTGTTGTTTACATGTGGACAGGCATGAAATATAATGAATTAAAGTTGATCATGCTGATTTTATGAAGCGGGGGAGATCAATCATGGAATTATCCAGAAAACAGAACTTTTTTCAGTTTATCAAATTTACGCTTTTCTCAGCGTCTGCCGGCATCATTCAATTCGGCAGCTTTACTCTCCTGAATGAATTGGCAGGTTTACCGTATTGGCCATGCTACCTTTTTGCGCTTATTCTTTCTGTTGTCTATAATTTTACTGTGAACAGAAGATTTACCTTTAAATCGACTGCCAACTTTCCTCTTGCTATGATGAAGGTTTTTGGCTATTACTTGGTTTTTACCCCTTTGTCCACATGGTGGGGCCAAGCGCTGACCAATATCGGCTGGAATGAATACATAGTGCTAGCAGGAACGATGGTTATCAACTTTGTTACGGAATTTATGTTTACGCGTTTTGTGGTTTACCGCAATACTATCAACACAAATGATCTGGGGCAGAAGGAAAAGCTAAAATATGAACAATTGACGAAGACAGAGCTTTCCGATTCTGCTGTTTCCATACAAAAATAATTTCTGGATAGATTTTATTAAGCGGCCTGAAGGGTGCTTTTTTTATCAAGATGAGAAGAAAATAAGAAAAACAGAGCGAAATCGTTTAAGCTGTTCAATATAGCTTTATTTTTTTTAATTATCGACCTATCAATTTTTAATCATTTCATGATAGTAAACTCTTTTTTGTCGTTAATATTCGATAATTTATTGCATTTATCAGCAATAGATAGTAATATAAAACATAATTCGAAAACGATTAAGTGGCGGTGTTATTATGAGTGTTGAATGGCATGGTGTTTCTTATCATGGAAATCTGAATGTTTCCGGCATTAACCTATTAGACCAGAGTGGACGCAAAGTCGTGCTCCGCGGCATGAGCAGCCACGGTATGCAATGGTATCCACAGTTTGCTCGTACCGAATCCATCCGCACCACAAAGCAAGCGGGGGCCAATGTTTTTCGCGTTGCGATGTATACGGATGAAGGCGGATATTTGACGAATCGGTCCATCGTTAAAGATGTCATCCGTGCTGTGGATGACACGCTTGCGCTGGACATGTATGCCATTATCGACTGGCACATTATGTTTGATAATGATCCGCTTGTTCATTTGGAAGAAGCGCAGTCTTTCTTTGATTACATAAGCAGATATTACAAAAATACCCCCGGCGTCATTTGCGAAATTTGTAACGAGCCCAACGGAGCCGAAGTCACTTGGGCAAAAAACGTTAAATCCTACGCACAAAAAGTTATACCAATCATTCGCAAAAACGCACCTCATTCTGTTATTCTGGCCGGATGCCCGACTTGGAGTCAGGACGTGGATATATGCGCGGCCGACCCGCTTGAATTTGACAATATTATGTATACGCTGCACTTCTATGCGGGAACACACGGTGACGAACTCCGCAGCAAATGCCTAAAGGCACTCGAAATGGGAGCGCCCATCTTTGCCAGCGAATGGGGCACAAGCGCGGCTGACGGGAACGGTGGGGTGTTCTTAAACGAAAGCGATGTCTGGCTCAGGTTTCTCGCGCAGCATGAAATCAGCTGGTGCAACTGGAACCTTGGTGACCGGGATGAAACAAGTGCGGCGCTGTCTGTGGGAGCACCGCTTGGAAACTGGACACAGGAGCAGCTTTCTCAAAGCGGTCGGTATGTGCTCTCAAGATTAAATGGTACAATTTAGCAGGTAAGATATAGGGCACAATCAACGCGAGCGCTCCTTGTTTGGATATCATAATGTGTGAAAAACCGTACAACGCTCAAAAAGGTCACTTCGACATCTTCAGCATCCTCAGCTATTGCTAGTGCAGCCTTTACTAAACAAAGATCGAGGAACATATCCAAATGATAATTCGCAAAGCCACATCAGATGATATATTCGATTTGATTCAATTAAGAATTGATTATCTCACCGAACACTTTGGCTCGCTGAATGATGCACAGCAAGCCCAGATACGCGCGCAGCTACCCGGCTATTTTAGAGCACATCTGCCGCATGACTTTATCGCATATATCGCTCAGACCAACAATCATGCTATCGCTACTGCTTTCCTGGTCGTACAGGAAAAGCCAGCCAACCCAAGATTTTTGTCCGGAAGAACCGGACTGCTGCTGAATGTGTATACAATTAAAGAATATCGCCGTCGCGGTATTGCCAAACAGCTTATGAACAGAATTATTGACGATGCCAGAAATCTTGCGTTGTCTAGTATCGAGCTAACCGCAACTGAAGCAGGCAAACCCTTATACAACAATCTCGGGTTTGTGCAAAATGATCGTCACGATGACATGATCCTTATCTTAAGCAAATGAGGCAGCTTATGCAAATTCAGGCTCTAACAAAACAAAAGCTTGATGACTACGCCGCTCTTATGGCGGAAGTCTATAGCGGGGATTCTTGGAATCAAAACTGGTCTCATGAATCCGCCAAAAAGCTACTTGGTGAGCTTATTGATATGCCCCGGTTTGTCGGTTTTGAGGCAACTGATGGCGGTATTCTCATCGGCTGTGCCCTATGCCGTGAAAAAACATGGTGGACACAAGATGAGCTGTTTATTGAGGAATTATTTATTCGCCGCAGCGCACAGCGCAAGGGTTGGGGCACGGCTCTTCTTGATTTTCTTGAACAATATGCACGGAAAAATAATCTCGCCGGTATCACGCTTCTAACCGATAAGAATATGCCGGCGCTTAAATTTTATAAGAAGAACGGATTCTCCCAAGCGGGACATGTCACTTTTATGTACAGGGAGTCTTCCATAGATTAATCTGACAAAACGTTTTTGAAAAAATCGCAGCATTTTTTCATATATAATTTTTTATTAAATAGAAGGGGTGATAACATGAAACAGGGTGAATCAAAGGCCAGAGGGCTAAAAAGCCTATCTGCAAGAATACTCATTGTCATTATTTCGATGTTCATTTTGGTTGTCACAATTTGTGTCTATGTCACACAAAACCAGAACAGTGCTTTTTCCGATGGTTTGCTGTCGCATCAGGTTGACAGAGCTTTTTTGAATTTAAACTCTTATCTTGAAAGCATCACGCAAGACTGCATAAAGGGCGCGAATTTCTATTCAGATAACTTCGACTTAATCCGGGCTATTGAACGAAGTAATTTTATAAATGCCACGGAAATTATCGGCGATTACCAAAATACCGGGTTTGATTTTATTGTGATTACGAACATCAACGGCAATACCATCTATTCATCGACGGAAGAAATTCCTCTCGGCAAAAACATCAGCGAATCAATGGGTGCGCTGCAGAAGGCGTTGGCAGGAGAAAGCACAGCCGGTGTGTATCAGAACGATCAGTTTGGAATATACTGCATCTCGGCTGTGCCTACATATAATGCGGATAAGCAGATCGTGGGCAGCATTGTGACAATCACTCAGCTCAATAAGACAAACCTGCTCGATGATCTCAAGAGCAATCACGGTCTGGAATTTACGATGTATCAAGGTGATTCGCGTTATGTCACAACAATTGAACAAGATGATCAGCGTGCAGTCGACACAAAGCTGGATGCCGACATTGCTGGAGTTGTTCTGAGCAATGGTCAAGAATTTTCCGGCACAACAAGCATACTTAACATTCCATACCTAGCCAAATACGCCCCGCTTTATGACAACAATGGTGATACAATCGGTGTTTTGGCTGCTGCAATGCCGCTTACCGAAATTGAAAACAGCCGTAGTCAGGCGGTTATCATGTCTGTCTCTGTTTCTGCAGGTATTGTGCTGATTGCTGTATTATCTATTTTTCTTTTTGTTAGACGAAGCATCAGAAAGCCGTTGTTAACTATCGCAGATAAAGCCACGAAGATAGCTGCCGGCGAAACGGATATCACATTCAATTATCGGCGTAAAGACGAGATTGGCGTTTTGGCGGCATCTTTCGATCGCGTGATGCAATCCATCAAATCTCTCGTCGCAGATACCAGCATGCTCACACAAACTGCCCTAGATGGAAACCTATCCGCCAGAGCAGATGCAGAGCGTCATCAAGGCGGCTTTAGAAAAATCATCGTTGGCATTAACAACACACTTGACGCCGTGACGATACCCATTGGCGATGCAGCGGGAGTGCTTCAGGAAATGGCAAAGGGCAACCTTGACGTGACGCTTGTCAATGAATATAAAGGTGATCATGCGATTATTAAGAACGCGCTCAATCAAACAATCAGCGCTATCAGAAATTACATCGATGAAATCTCAGAGCTTCTGCAATGCATTGCCGGAGGTAATCTGAGTGTCAGTATCTCAGCAGAATACAAAGGCAATTTTGTAGCGCTTAAGGATTCCATCAATAATATCACTTTTTCTTTAAGCGAAGTGTTATCTGAAATCAATATCGCTGCAGAGCAGGTGGCCTCGGGCACTCGGCAGGTTTCAGATGGCAGCCAAAATATATCTCAGGGGGCTGCAGAGCAGGCCGCTTCCATTCAGGAACTGACAGCTTCAATTTTACAGATCGCAGAAGCTGCAAAGCAAAACGCACAGAATGCCGACAAAGCCAACGAGCTTGTCATGGAAGCAAAACGGAGTGCAGCCAGCGGCGACGTACAGATGCGCAATATGCAAAAGGCCATTCAGGAAATCAACGATACGTCCGCCAATATATCCAAGATCATTAAGGTGATTGACGACATTGCGTTTCAAACCAATATACTCGCGTTGAACGCTGCTGTGGAAGCCGCACGTGCGGGGGTGCACGGCAAAGGCTTCGCTGTGGTCGCGGAGGAAGTAAGAAATCTTGCAGCCAGAAGTGCGCAGGCAGCAAAGGAAACCACGGCTCTTATTGAAGGGTCAATCAAAAAGACGGAGGCCGGAACCAAAATTGCGGAGGAAACGGCATCATCGCTTTCGGATATCGTTGCGGGTGTTGAAAAGGCTGCGGTTCTGGTAGGGGGGATCGCCGTCTCATCCATCGAACAGGCAACAAGTATTTCTCAGATTAATCAGGGCGTTGAACAGATGTCTGCTGTTGTCCAGACCAACTCCGCCACGTCTCAGCAAAGCGCGGCGGCAGCCGAGCAGCTTTATAGCCAGGCTGAAACACTCAAAAGCTTAGTGAAACAGTTTAAGCTGAAAACAGATAGCAATGGTGATGACTCTATACCTGGGCTTGCTCACGTATATGAGCCCCTTGCTCTGCCGGATGCACCGCCGTTTGATGATTTTAATTGTCTATACTAGGAAGAAGAATAAGCTCTTTTGCGCAGCAGCAGGTCTTGAGCTTGCTGCTGCTTTTTTGTTGACACACTTTCGATATCAATATAGAATTATCGGTATAAACATACCAAATTGGAGGTGCAGCGATGGCCGATTCAGCCAGACAACTCTCCGTCATATCAAAACAGACGCTTAGGAGGCTCCCCGATTATCTGAACTTTCTCAAGACACTTCAACAAGACGACATGGTCTATATCTCGTCACCGACAATTGCCAAGGCGATGCGGCTAAATGAAGTGCAGGTGCGCAAAGATATTGCAGCTGTCAGCATAAGTGCCGGAAAGCCCAAGAAGGGTTTTCTGATTACTGAGCTCATAGAAAGCATCTCTTCTTTTCTCGGCTACGACAATACAAAAGAAGCTGTGCTCGTTGGCAATGGTCAGCTTGGCAGAGCGTTGTTGTCGTACAAAGGATTTGAAGACTACGGTATAAGAATCGCGGCAGCGTTTGATAAGCTGCCAGTTTCCTCAACTATCAATTCAATACCTGTATTGACAATGGATAAGCTTGAAGATATCTGCAACCGTATGCATATTCATATCGGTATTATTACCGTGCCGGACTCAGCAGCTCAGGAGGTATGCGACAGACTTGTTAACAGCGAGATTTTAGCGATCTGGAACTTTGCGCCCGTTCATCTCAAGGTACCCGAGCACATACTTGTCCAAAATGAAAACATGGCCGTATCTTTGTCGCTGTTATCAAAGCATTTGAAAAGATCCCTTGAAAAAAAGCCGTGAGCCTTCATCCTTTTTGATTATAATCTTGAATACAAGGTATTAATAAGCAGTGTGCAGAAAGGAGAGAGATACGATGACATGTTATATTATGGTTGTAAAAATCGGTGAGCGCAGAGAACATTCACCAAAGGTTCAAGAGGTGCTGTCTCAATTTGGTTGTTCCATTAAGGTTCGGCTTGGGCTGCATGAAACGGATAATGTTTGTTCCGAGGAAGGCATTCTCATTTTACAGCTGACAGGGGAGAAGGACGAAATGCTGAAGCTGGAAAAAGCGCTTAATGTACTGCCAAGTGTAAAAGCTCAAATGGTGATTCTGGACTGATGTTATTTAGTGACTCTTTGTCTTTCATAGACAAGGAGTCATTTTTATTTTGCTCATTTTTTATAAGTTCTGATTAAACTTATGATATCGTGGTAAATAAAAAAAGGCTTGTATTGCTTCAAGGAGATGACAGCTTTGTTAGTTAACCAATACGACATGCTTTTATGTATATCCAACGCAGTTGACCTGATCGCGGCAGAATACACCAGCCATCATCAGCAGGTTGCATTTTTATCTTACCATATTGGCCAACAAATGGGGCTCGATGATGCCGCTTGCCGCGAGCTGCTAATGGCCGGTATGCTTCATGATATCGGTGCTTTATCCAACGATGAAAAATTGATGCTCATCGAAGAAGAACCTGTCACAGTCAACAGCCATGCGTTTCGCAGCGCAAAGCTTCTGGAAGAAGTGCCTGTCTTTTCGACTATTGCTGATATTGTCCGGTATCATCATATTTCTTGGGTCTTTGGATCAGGTTTACACTTCCTTGATAAGGAAGTGCCCATAAGCAGCCATATCCTTCATCTTGCAGACCGTGTTTGCGTAAAATTCAACCCGAAGCAGAGTGCTATTGAGCAGGTGCCTGACGTCATAAACAGCATCGCTAAGAACTCCGATACTAAATTTATGCCCGAATCAGTTAAGGCTCTTGAAGAATTAAAAAAATCTGACCATATTTGGCTCAGTTTGCTTGAATCCGCTCCGCTGAACTATTTGCCGACTCAGCGCATTTTTGCGATGATGCCCCTCAACATCGATGAGCTTCTCGATGTGACGCGGATGATTTCATTCATTATTGATTTTCGAAGTCATTTCACAGCAACACATTCTGCGGGCGTGGCCGCTGTTGCCAAAAGGCTGGGCGAGCTAAGCGGCTTTTCACAGAACGAGTGCAAAATGCTGCTTATAGCCGGATATCTTCATGACTTCGGAAAGCTGACCGTTCCGAATTCTGTGCTTGAAAAACCGTCAGCGCTCAATCGTAAAGAGTTCAATATCATACGGGGTCATACATTCCATACGTATCGACTGCTGAATACAATTGCCGGATTTGAAGTGATCAACAAATGGGCATCGCTTCACCATGAAAAGCTTAACGGCAAAGGATATCCGTTTCAATTGAGTGAGGAAAGCATCCCTCTTGGCTCACGCATTATGGCTGTTGCGGATATTTTTACTTCCATCACCGAGGACAGGCCTTACCGCAACGGCATGTCTCAAACGCAGATTGTGAGGGTTCTGAAAAGTATGGCACAAGAAAAGGCCATTTGCACAAAAGTTGTTGATACGTTGATTGGCAGACTTGATGAGTTTACTGATCTTTGCCATGAAAGCCAACAAAAAGAAGCTGCCATATATGAAAATTTTTTTAGCATCGCAGTCTGAAACGAATTGAAATCATTACGAATATCAGTATAATATAATTACCACATTATGTTTTCAGCCGCAATGCATCCATCTGTATTGTGGCATTTTATTAAGGAGAGCCGATATGATTAAAGAATTCAAAGAGTTTATTTCAAGGGGTAATGTCATAGACCTCGCTGTTGGTGTGATTATAGGCGGCGCCTTTGGCAAAATCGTATCATCGCTTGTGAACGATGTCATCATGCCTTTTATCGGTATCATCAGCGGAGGCCTTGACTTAAAGGACATGAGCTATAAAGTAGGTGATGCGACAATTGCGTATGGCAGCTTTATTCAGAGCATCATAGATTTTCTCATTATTGCATTATGTATTTTTATCATTATCAGAATCATGAACAAGTTTAAAAAAGAAGAGAAGCCTTCCGCTCCACCATCTCCGCCCGAGCCAACCAAAGAAGAAGTTTTGCTGACTGAAATCAGAGATCTGCTTAAAAATAAATAACAGGAGAACGTCTTATGAAATATACTTGGATAGAAGATTACTGCTTAACAAAGAAAGGCGTAGAAAAGGAATACAAGACAGAATGGGGAGCACTGCTTTATAAGGTTGGCGGCAAGATGTTTGTTATGCAGGGTCAAGATAGTGATGGCCGCTCAATCATGACTGTAAAGCTTGAGCCTCCTTTCGGCGAGTTTTTGCGCAGCCAGTATGAGGACATAAGGCCTGGCTATTATATGAACAAGCAGCATTGGAACTCCGTCGATCTAAACGGAGAAGTGCCTGATGACGTTCTGAAGGACATGCTTGATAAGTCGCATGATCTTGTTTTGCATTCGTTGACCAAAAAGGTGCAGAATGAAATCAATTCTGTCTGACACGGTACGAGTCTAGACAAAAGGAGATGATGTGTTATGAGATATGATCCGGATCTATCCCGCCTGTCTGTTCAGCAATATAAAGACCATTTGAAATGCATTGAGCTGTTGCCTTCTCGCAAAGTACTCTTGGACGTCATTGACGAAAATTTTTCTGCTATCCAAAAAAGCGGAATCGACGACATTCAAACCTTGATGAAAGCGTTATCGACAACGGCAAAGATGACAGCCTTCAGCCAAAAATCAAATATTGATATTAACTATCTGAAAATACTAAAGCGTGAGATCGGCGGCTTGATACCAAAAGCTGTGACGTTAAACGAATTTGATGTTCTGCCACCCGAGGCTGTGCTGCAGCTTAAATCAAAAGGCTTTAATAATTCCAAGGACTTCTTCGAAGCATATTCGGTTATCGAAGAACCGATTTGTGAGCAGATAGACTGTGATAAGCTATACCACATATGTGGGCTTGTCCGTATAAACGGAATCGGCTCGTTGGCTGTTAAGCTTTTCTTAGAAGCAGGATTCACAAGCGCTGAGGATATCGCCTCGGCTGATGCAAAGGATATGGTTGAAAAAATCAATGCTGTTAACTCAGCTAAGAATTATTATAACAGAAAGCTCGGCATCAAGGACATGGCATTCTGCATTGTTCATGCCGATATGCTTATGCGTTACGCCTGAGTCTTACTTAATAAAACTTCCTTTTTACTGGCGATGATATTTAATTTCATATTGACTCGCTTTGTTCTCTTATGCTAAAGTCTTACAGCAGTCTGCAAATTTAGCGATGATAGGAAACATATGAATTCGGATTGGAAGAAAAAAGCCGCTATTTTTATATCGAGCCAGACAGTGTCTCTGCTTGGTTCGTCACTTGTGCAATACGCAATTCTCTGGCATATCACACTCTCCACGCAATCAGGGCTGATGATGACGCTTTCGATCGTCTGTGGTTTTTTGCCGAACTTTTTTCTGTCACCGTTCGCAGGAGTCTGGGCAGACCGTTACAATAGAAAAAAACTCATTATTCTCTCCGACGCTGGCATTGCAACTGTCACGCTTGCGCTTGCCATTCTCTATTTGCTTGGCTATGAGGCAATTTGGCTGCTATTTTTGATATCTGCGATTCGCTCGCTGGGATCGGGCATACAGCAACCGGCCGTGGGCGCATTTATTCCGCAAATTGTCCCCGAAGAGAAGCTGACACGCGTCAACGCCATAAACAGCACCATTCAAAGCGTGATCACTCTTGTGTCACCCATGGCGAGCGGAGCTCTAATGGCTGTGGCTACACTCGATATCATATTTTTTATCGATGTTGTGACCGCTGCTATCGCGATTATCATACTGATCTTTTTTCTGCATGTGCCGGCGCATGAAAAAGCGATGCAGAAACGGCAAGAAGGGTATTTTTCCGATTTCCGCAGCGGCCTGTCCTATATCAGATCACATGGCTTTATCATCAAGTTTCTAAGCTTCAGCGCGGTTTTCTTTTTCCTTGCTGCGCCCGCTGCCTTTTTAACGCCATTGCAGGTCACTAGAAGCTTCAGCGGGGGAGTCTGGCACCTAAGCGCCATTGAAATTGCGTTTTCCTTAGGCATGGTTCTGGGCGGTCTCGTGATGGCTGTATGGGGCGGCTTTAAGAACAGGATATATACAATGGTTTTTTCAGGGTTTGCGCTTGGTATGTGCACATTCGCCATGGGTGTGATACCGATATTCTGGCTTTATTTGGTCGTGATGGGCGTGACGGGTATTGTCATCCCGTTGTTTCACACGCCAGCGACTGTGCTTCTGCAGGAGAAGGTCGAAGAATCCTTCCTGGGACGGGTATTCGGTTTATTTGGCATGATCACAAGCGCCGTGATGCCACTTGGAATGCTCGTTTTTGGACCGCTGTCCGATACGGTAGCCATTGAGTGGCTGCTTGTGGGAACGGGAATCCTGATGGTGGTCGTCAGCGCTATACTTCTTGGCAGCAAGTCATTGGTAAAAGCCGGGCTTGCGCAGAAAACCGACTGAGACCATACGCCTGCAAAACATCCTGCGTACACATAATGACCCATCCATGTTCGTCAATGCGAGCCTGCTCTCTCATCGTTTCCACATTATTTTCATTTATTTTTCCACTCAATTTTCGTAGCAAACAGCGTGATTATTTCATGTATCATAAAAAAGCATCTCCCATGAAATAAGCGAATGTATTGACATTTAATTTGAGATAAACTATATTAATTATATTAGTAGATTAGTAAATAAGTAATTGGAGAACAGAAAATGAAAATTCCCACAACGCTTAAGCACAAACCAGTCATCGTATCCGAAAATTACGAAAATATAGATGGCCGCAACGCATACAATTCCGATACCAAGGGGCTTTCGCTTGGTCTTGCACAATGGAACGACCGAGGCAAGGTGGAGATTTCCGCGAAGGTCTGGAGATATACAGGGGAGAAGTGGTCACGGCAGTCCGAAGAGCTGCCATTACACCGTGTCATTGATTTGGCGATTCTCGTTTGCCGGGCAAAACAGCACTTTAAAGAAGCGTATCGCTATGAAAAGCTTTATGACCCGGAAAATACGCAACTCGACCGCATCGGTTTGCAAGGAGACGCGATGACCGTATCGGTTTGCACGGATAATCCGCTTATTGAAGAGGATATCAAGCTTTTTGCGAACGTATTGAGCACTGACGACGAATTGATAGGTGAGCGTCTTGCAACGCTATCGCGGCTATTAAAGGAGCTGGGTTATTGATGGATAATGAAAAAAGAAAGAAGCTTAAAGAGCAATATGCCTTGCGCCGCGTGATTGGCGGCGTATATGCCGCACGTAACACTCAAAATAATAAGAGACTGCTATTCAGCACGACAGACATGCCGGGAAGCCTAAATCGCTTCAATTTCTCGCAGCAGATGGGCGGCTGTTTACATCCCAAGCTGCGCAATGATTGGGGCGAAAACGGCTCATGCTTTGTATTTGAAGTGATTGAAGAGCTGGAAAAGAAAGAGGAACAGACTGAGAGTGAGTTTAAGTCGGATATCGAAGCGCTGATAGAAATGACGCGAGAAAGATATTCTCAAGAGCAACTTTATTGAATATCACACACCTTAAAACGATACTATAAGACCGGCTTTGCACACCGGTCTTATAAGGTTTGGTCTTCGTGTTGGTTATAGTTACAGAAAAGTCTAATCGGAATAATCCAATGAGCTTATCTTCTGACACTTCTGCTGTCTTTATAAAGCATATCGATACTGCGGTCGTATGTCTTTTCGACTTTTTTAGAGAAAAGACAGCCGGGTGCTTCACCCAGCCTTCGGTGGTAGTCGATACATTCGCAGCACTTACCATGATGCGAACAAGACGTATAGGTGCATGAACATTGAATTTTTTTGTTGCAGGCCATTGTCTACCTCCGAATTTGTATGTATCATTATTATATTACAAGCGCATTCCAGAAAACAACCGGCCTTGGCGTTGGATATTTGCGGATGAAAGAATTCATAGGTAAAGCAAATTTAAGCTATTAATGGCGGCATCGCGATACTGCGTGCATGTGCCACCGCCAACAGCTTATTTATGTAAGCAGAATAACAATGCACTTCAATACTTGTTAAATATTATGCAAATTTATTATTAAAAAAAGGTTTATCGTTACGGATATCGAATTATATCTTACTCCTATATAGGAAATAATACATTATTATCTCATCATTGTTTCACAATTTGTCTTGGTTGCCGTCAAATGAATAAAAAGATTAAAACTTAGGTAAGAATCGTTAGTACATCTATTGCGAAAGTATTACTGACTTATACACTTATAAGGAGATTATTTATGAGCCAGTTTGTCCCCGAGATTCACGGAAATTTGAGAAAGCATATGGTTCGCGTACCCGAAATTATCAACGAGGTTAGCGGAATCCGCATTTTCGGCAAAACAATTAAATCATTGATTTTTACGACTGATGTGGCTTTGATAAAAAATTGCAACGCAAACGCAGTGATCGCTGTTTATCCATTTACGCCCCAGCCGCTTATTACGCATGCAATCATCACTGTTTCCGATATACCGGTATTCTGCGGTGTGGGGGGAGGAACCACAACCGGAAAACGTGTGGTCAACCTTGCAATGGACGCGGAGTTCCAGGGAGCCATCGGCGTTGTTGTCAATGCACCAACCTCCAACGAGGTTTTGCTCAAGCTCAAAGACCGTATCGATATTCCCATCCTTATTACTGTGGTATCTGAAGCCGAAGATGTGGGAGAGAGGCTGAAATGCGGCGCGTCCATCATCAACGTATCTGGAGCGTCCAAGTCTCCAAGCATTGTCAAATCTATTCGTAAAAAATATCCTGAGGTGCCTATCATCGCAACGGGCGGCCCAACTGAAGAGTCCATTCAAAGGACAATTGAAGCCGGCGCTAACGCCATTACATACACACCGCCGACGTCAGCTGAGATATTTAAACAGCTGATGGAAAAATATCGTGACCAAATATAACCACAACTATATAAAAGAGGTTGCATATTTTAATTTCTTGCGTATAATATTATTAAATAGTTACAAGAGCATTACGTTATCATTACATATATTGCATACTCAAGAGGTTATTATGAAGGGTATTCTCGCCAATATTAAAGAATATTGCGTAAAAACGATATACAACCTAAAGCGGGCTTTTGGACGAATTCTTAAGCGTACCCGCGTATTGTTTTCGCATTCATCCTTATCTGATAAAAAGGCGGGTTATTCGAAAGGCGGCTCCGTGGCTGTGCCGGTTATGCGGAGCAATACCCGAAGGAAACCAACAAGATGGTGGCAAAACAAGAAGATTATCATCGCAAGCTGCAGCTTTGCTATCATTGCTGCAATCGTTTTGGCAATTGCACTGCCCATATCTCAAAATGGAGCTTTGGCATCTGTGAATAACGGCATTGCAATTGCCGGAAATACAATTGTCTCTCAAAACGGCGAGCCTGTTTCCGCTGATACGCAAGAGGGTGGTCAACAAATCGGTCTTTTGGAAGTCGATACCCAAGGTATGGGTTTCGAAAAAGCAGCGGCTGCAACGTCTCAGCCCACTCCCATACCCACAACCGCACCCGATGAAGTTGAACTGGTTCCCGGTGTTCACGATCCGCGAATTATAGATGTACAGGAACGCCTGATGGAGCTTAATTTTATGGATCCAGATGAGCCGACAGACTTTTACGGCAGAGGTACAAAATTTTCGCTTCAGCTCTTCCAGAGAAAAAACAACCTGCAGGTAGACGGGTTGCTTGGTGAACAAACATTAACTGCCTTGTTTTCGGAAGAAGCACTGCCTTATACTGTAAAGCTTGGCGACAGGGGTAACGACGTTGTGGCCATGCAGGAGAGATTGCAGGCACACAATTACCTTAAAGCCGGCCATACCGGCTATTTCGGCACTGATACTGAGGCTGCTGTTAAGAGCTTTCAAACGCGAAATGGTCTTTCTGCCGACGGCAATATCGGTGAATACACAAGGGAAATCCTATATTCGGAGGATGCCAGACCCGCCAAGACGACAAGCGGCAGCGCTAGCAGTTCAGGCGGTGGATCTGGCGGAGGCAGCGTCATCGCAGTGGGCAATCCCGACGAAGCATCCGTTGATAAGCTTATTGAAATTGCTAAGTCTAAGCTGGGCTGCAACTATACACGAGCGGGGAAGGGGCCCAACGAGTTTGATTGCTCTGGCTTCGTCTACTACTGTCTTAATACGGCAGGCTATAAAATCGGTTACATGACATCCAAAGGATGGGCAAACTGCGGCCTTCCGAAAGTCACAAGCATGTCGGATATGGCCAGAGGAGATATCATCTGTTTTAAAGGCCATGTGGGCATCTATATGGGTGACGGTCAGATGATTGATGCAGGTTCCAGTGACGACCAGGTGCGTATTTGTTCCAACATCATGGGTTCATCGTATTGGACAAGAAACTTTATCTGTGCACGGCGCGTGTTCTAAGAAGTCATATTGAAAATATAAAAAGAACATATAAAAGGCACAAAGTTTTCTGCACTTTGTGCCTTTAGCTTTCATAAACCGAAAAACACGCCCTACTCTTTAGGTTTGACATCATCCTCCGTAATTATTAGGCAATTGTCTCCATCCACCCAAAGGCGTTCAAGGCCGTAAAACTCACGTTCTTGCTTATGAAAAACATGAATCAATACGTCGCCGTAGTCAAGCACGATCCATCGGCCTTCGCGATAGCCTTCTATTCGAAGCCGTTGCTTTCCTTTCGCCATCATGAATTTTTCAACATCATCGCAGAGTGATTTAACATGAACGTCCGAACGACCGCTGGCGAGTATAAAATAGTCCGCCACGATTGTCAGATGTGATACGTGCAGCACTCTCACATCCTCAGCTTTTTTCAGAAACAATTGTTTGGATACTTCCACAACGTCGTCATTGAATTGGTGCATCAAATTAATTTTCTTCCTCCTTATTAATAAAATAGTTGTAAGCCTCAAGGCTATTCGTGTGCAAAGCAAAGCCCTTGCTCCCCACAAAACACATGACTTGATCCAGCGCTATAAGCATCGCCTTATCGATATCCTGATAGGCAATTTGTCTGATGGCCTCAATATCCTCAAAATCCCGTCCTGGTTCTATAAGATCGGCGAGATAAATGACTTTTTCAAGCAAAGACATGCCGGCTCGGCCTGTTGTATGCCAGCGTATTGCGGAAAGTATATCTTCATCGTCTATACACAGCTGTTCTTTAACCATAGCCGCACCGAGCTTTCCATGAATCAGCTCGACATTCTTTGCCTCTATATCATCAATGAAAATACCATATTGGTCTGCATATTTTCTGAGTCCATATTGGCATTTGCCTTTGGCCACGTCATGGAGCAAACCGGCTACATAAGCCTTTTTTGGATCAGCTCCGTAAATCTTTGCAAGTTTCACAGCCTCACTGGCAGTGCCCAGTGAATGAGCGAGGCGCTTGTCGTCAATATTCTCTTCGAGATAGCGAATAAGTGTTGTATCGTCTGGCATTTAAACCTCTTGATTATATACCCTGTTTTGTACGATATATTGAGCTACTTTTATAGGAATCAAACCGTCTGCAAGCTTATTTGCGCTAATCTGTGTCCGAATCTGCGAGGATGATATGTTGGGCCCGCATTCATTTGCCAGATGAATTTTATTCCCAAAGCGATCATTGAGCCTGTTCGCATGCTGACGCACTTTAGCAGTGTCCTGACCGGGGCGAAGAATACAGATAAAGTCCGTTAATACAAAGACCCGCTCGTAATTCCTCCATTTTTCCAGCTCATACAGCGTATCCGCGCCAATAATATAATAATATGCATTTTGAGTCTGGCTGCGCGCAAGCAGTTCCAAGGTGTCAACCGTATATGTGTACCCTTTTCTATCCGTCTCAAGTGTGCTTAGGCTAAATCTCTTCTCATCAGCAATTGCAATCTTAATCATTTCAAGACGATGCTGAACACACGCAACAAAATCGTCTCGCTTATGCGGAGGGATGCCAAGCGGCAGAAAGACAATCTCACCAAGACCAAACTCATACAACGCAATATAAGCCATTTTAAGATGACCGCTGTGGATAGGATTAAACGTGCCTCCCAAAAGACCGATTCTGTTTGGCTTCATTCGCAGATATTCTGTTTCAAGATGAGAAAACTCCGTTAAATCGCGCATACCGGCACCTTTCACATCTAGTATTATACACTAGCCCAAAATTTATAACAAGTTGTGCAAGTATACAATAAATATCATGTGGCTACAATGTTTGTAGAGGAGGTAAAGGTTATGGATGCAAGGATGCTGCGATATTATCGAAAGAAAATGCATGGCGGGCGATCACTCGTAGCCCGAATAATTGATCTTGTCGTGTTTAGGTTTTTCTTCGCATTTATGCTGTTTTGGGTGCTGCTTTATTTTAGCCGTTCCATTACGGTGTCGATAACTATTTCGATATTTCTCACAATTGCTTTAAGCCTTTTGATACTGTTGATAAATCGAAAAAGAACGGAACGGTTTATATGCAAAGAAATAAACAGCATTAAAGAAAAATGCTTACTTGAAACACTGACGTTTATGACCATACACCAGTTTTCAGATTACATAGATAAGCTATTGAATGGTATTGAGAATATCAAGCCGTGGAACAAAGGCTTTACCGCCTATAAGGACGATGTAATGGTATACGCATTTCATAATCATCCCCGTTCAAATATCGATGTGTCTGATATTCTGGATGTATTGAGAGGCAATAGCGAGCCGTTGATTATAATATCGCTCAGCGAATTTAGCGAAAATGCTCAAAAGCTTTGTGAGGGAATGACCGAAAGCATTACGTTGATACCGGGTTCTTTTGTCTTAAGGCTCGCCGTTAAGAATGATATGCTGCCGAATGAAGAAGAGGCAGAGCAGCGGGCAGAAAATGAGATGAACGCATCCATATTGACGTTTGAAAAAATTAAACAGTCCACCTTGAGCAAAACTAAGATCAAGCGTTATGTGATATGCGGTTTTATCGTATTGCTTTGGCCTCTAATAGCTGGTTTCAAATTTTATTATCCTATTATCGCTGCCGTATGCTTTCTTCTTGCCGTTTTGGCTTTCAAAAAGAGCCGTACCGACGAAGAAAGTGGCGACATGGGTATATCCTGACTTGACAAAAATCTACGCAGATAATAAAATTGATCATGGTTCTAATATGAGATATTACTATTATTTTCTTCTTATAGATAATTCCTTATTAGCAATCTTATAGGCACAGAGAGTATAATTTTATAACGCGAATTATAAGATTATAATTGAAGTGCATAAACAAACAGCAAATATACAAAGGGTAATTGGTTAAAGGGATATATTTGCATTAAAACTTAATAGAGGAGGTGCGACATACTCAAGTGGATATTTGGCATGTCATTCTGCCTCTTGTAACAATTGTTATCGGTGCGTTTGTGGGATATATTTACAGAAGGAACGTAGCTGAAGCAAAAGTAGGCAGGGCAGAAGAATCAGTTAAAAAGCTTGTGGCTGATGCTCAGAGAAAAGCCGAAGCTGTCAAAAAGGAAACGATACTGGAAGCCAAAGAAGAAGTCCACACATTAAGAACTGAATTCGATAGAGAATCCAAAGAAAGACGAAGCGAGATCCAAAGAATCGAGAGAAGGTTAGCCCAAAGGGAAGAAACGCTTGATAAGAAAATGGCAAGTGTGGAATCCAAAGACGAACAGATCAACAAAAAGCTTAAGGAAGTCAGCAAACGCAAGGAAGATATTGATCAGGTGTTTGCCGATCAGGTCGCTCAGCTGGAGAAAATATCCGGTTTGACGATTGATGAAGCCAAATCGCTGCTGCTTGAAAAGGTCGAGCAGGAAACCAGACGCGACATGGCGGTTTATGTTCGGGATATCGAGTATAAGGCCAAAGAAGAGGCCGACAAGAAGTCCCGTGAAATCATAGCCAATGCCATTCAGAAATATGCGGCTGATCACGTGGCGGAAAATACTGTTTCGGTTGTATCGTTGCCCAACGATGAAATGAAGGGCAGAATCATTGGTCGTGAAGGACGCAATATCCGTGCGCTTGAAACGGCAACTGGTATCGATTTAATCATCGATGATACGCCGGAGGCCGTCATACTGTCCGGATTTGACCCCATCAGGAGAGAAGTGGCGCGGATCGCGCTTGAAAAGCTCATCATCGATGGCAGAATCCATCCGGCACGCATTGAAGAAATGGTCAAAAAAGCGCGCAAAGAGGTGGATAAGGAGATACGTGACGCGGGAGAGCAGGCCGCTTTTGATACCGGCATACATAATCTGCACCCTGAAATCATCAAGCTTCTTGGAAGGCTCAAATACCGCACAAGCTATGGTCAGAATGTACTTAAGCATTCACTGGAGGTTGCACATCTGTCGGCAGTCATGGCGGCAGAGCTTGGAGCCAATATCAAGCTTGCCAAACGCGGCGGTCTTCTGCATGACATCGGAAAAGCAGTTGACCATGAGGTCGAAGGTCCACATATCCAGATCGGTGCCGATCTGGCAAAGAAATACCGGGAAGCAAACGATGTGATACATTGTATACAGGCACATCATGGCGACATTGAAGCGCAGACCGTGGAAGCGGTGCTCGTTCAGTCGGCAGACGCCATTTCGGCGGCGCGGCCCGGTGCAAGAAGAGAAACTCTCGAAAACTATATAAAACGCTTAGAAGCTTTGGAAGAAATCGCGAATTCGTTCTCAGGCGTAGAAAAATGCTTCGCCATACAGGCGGGACGTGAAGTCCGCATAATGGTTAAGCCTGAGGATGTGGACGATGCTGGCATGCATCTAATGGCCAAAGATATCGTGAAGAAGATCGAAAAGGATCTGGACTATCCGGGCCAAATAAAGGTCAACGTGATCAGAGAAACCAGATCAGTCGATTACGCTAAGTAACAAACAGAAGAGCCGAAGGATTTCGGCTCTTCTTTCAGTTTTGGGTGTCGTTTTGTTTTAAATACTTGGTTTAGGGGGATCAAAATGTTCAAAATAGCGGATGCACATTCGGATTTTCTTGCTTACCATATGGTTAAAGACAGTGAAAGCCGACTATTTAACCATGCAGACATTGAACGTATGAAAAGCGGTGGTATAGCGCTGCAAACATTTGCGGTTTGGGTGCCTCCTGAAACCAAAGACAAGCTTGCTGCCGGCTTGAAGCAGATCGAATACTTCCACTCTTTTATCAAGCAAAATGCAAACGATATCAAACATTGCGTAAACGACGCATGTCTGAAGTCAAACGAACTGATCAATGCTGTTCTTGCTATTGAGAGCGGCGAGAGCATCGACTGTCAAAATGATTGTATTTCAGATATCTACGATAAAGGCGTTCGGGTGTTCAGCCTTACTTGGAATGGCGAAAACGCTTATGCAAGCGGCTGTCACAGAGAAGGCGAACTTAAGCAAAAGGGAATAGAAGCCATAGAGCAGCTTAATAGTCTGAATATCGCGCTTGATACATCTCATATTAACGAACAAGGCTTCTGGGATGCACTTGAGCGTTACGAGCATGCGCCATGCGCCACGCATTCCTGTGTATACGAATTGTACCCAAATCCGCGTAATTTAAAAAAAGAGCAGATAAAAGTGATTGTTAAGCGCGATGGGTTTATCGGAATCAACTTCTATACAGAATTTCTGCGAGGCAAACATGCCACTATCGATGATATTTTGAATCATATTGAATATATACTGGACTGCGGTGGAGAAGAGGCTGTCGGCTTTGGTTCAGATTTTTGCGGCATTGAGCATACGCCAAAAGGCATAAATTCAACGGCTGATTTTCAGAAGATTCCCGAGGCTATGCTGCGCCGCCGATATCCCGAAAGTCTAATATCGAAAATTTGCTATGGTAATTTTGCCCGATATATATTAAAATTTTTAAAACAATAACAAGGTGCGTAGGAATGAAAAATATTTACGAAAATCCATTGATTACACGATATGCCTCGAAGCAAATGGCCGAGGTTTTCTCTGATGACATCAAGTTTAAAACCTGGCGCAGGCTATGGGTGGCGCTCGCTGAAAGCGAGAAGGCCATGGGGCTTGATATCACAGACGAACAAATCGCCGAACTTAATCAGCATATAGACGACATCAATTACGATGTGGCAGACGCGCAGGAAAAGGTTGTCCGCCACGATGTGATGGCGCATGTGCACGCCTATGGCGTGCAGTGCCCCAAAGCGCGGCCTATCATCCATCTTGGCGCAACAAGCTGCTTCGTGGGCGACAACACCGATTTGATTGTGATGCACAGTGCGCTTAAGCTCGTTGAGGACAAATTGGTGAGTGTCATAGAGAATCTGTCGCATTTTGCGCTAAAATACAAAGCCATGCCAACGCTAGGCTTTACCCATTTCCAGCCCGCGCAGCTCACTACCGTGGGCAAGCGCGCCACACTATGGATGCAAGATCTGCTCATGGATTTGCAACAGATCAACGGTATAATCAGTGATTATAAGCTCCGCGGCGTAAAAGGCACAACAGGTACGGGCGCCAGCTTCTTATCGCTTTTCGACGGCGATGCGGATAAGGTGAAAGAACTAGATAAAGTCGTCTGTGAAAAGGTGGGTTTTGCGTCATCCTATGCCGTCACCGGCCAAACATACCCGCGCAAATTTGATTCGATTGTGCTGAATGCACTGTCTCTCATCGCTCAAAGTGCGTATAAATTCAGCAACGACCTTCGCTTGCTGCAGAACTTAAAGGAAATGGAAGAACCGTTTGAAAAACAACAGATTGGATCTTCTGCGATGGCTTACAAGCGTAATCCAATGCGCAGCGAACGTATGGGAGCATTGTGCCGTTTCGTGCTCTCAATGCCCGTAAACGCCGCTATCACGGCTTCTACGCAGTGGTTTGAACGAACGCTTGATGATTCGGCGAATAAGCGTCTCGTGATCCCACAGAGCTTCCTTGCGGTAGATGCAATACTCAACCTGTATCTCAACATCAGTGACGGTTTCGTTGTCTATGAAAATGTGATTAAAAATCACATCAATCAGGAACTGCCGTTTATGGCCACCGAAACGATACTCATGGAAGCGGTTAAGCGCGGGGGGGACAGACAGGACCTTCACGAGCATATCCGCACACATTCAATGGCTGCCGCAGAACGCGTCAAGCTGCACGGGCTAAATAATAATCTTCTTGATCTTATTAAGGATGATCCGATTTTTGGGCTCATGGCTCAGGAAATCGACGATTTGCTTGATCCCGATAAATTTACGGGTTGCGCCGCAAAACAAACACAGGATTTTGTGGACGAACAGGTAAAGCCCGTATTGGATCAATATTCGGGACGTATTGGGAAAAAAGGCGACGTTCGCGTATGACGATCAGCACAGAACGACTGATATTAAGAGAATACACGGTTGAAGATTTTTCACTGATGAAATCTGTTTATACCGACCCGGAAATTATGAAATATGCATATTGGGACGTATATTCAGACACTAAAATGCGCCGATATTTTGAGAAAGTTATAGAAGACAATAATCGGACTGAGAACAGAAGTGCCTATGAGTTCGCGGTTTTTGAAAAAAAAAGCGGACAATATATCGGATCCGGAGATATTGATGTTGATTTAAAAAACAACTATGGCGGATATGCAGAAATTGGATATTTTTTACTGAAAAGCCATTGGGGCAAGGGCTATGCAGCAGAAATAGCCAAAAAGCTTATTGAATATTGTTTTGATAAATTGAATCTGCACAAGGTATATGCAAGCTGCCATGCCTTAAATAAATCGTCAGAAAAAGTCATGAGAAAATCAGGAATGAAAAAAGAGGCCGTTCTAAAAAAGGTACGCTTTAAAAATAAACAATGGCATGATGAAATTAGGTATGCCAAAATGATTGATGACTGGACAATACTGCAGTTCATGAATGGTAATAAAAATGATTAATCCCGTAAAATAAAAATTCCCGGGAAACAAACTTCCCGGGATAGACGTCTACATGATATGCGATATAGACGCTGTCATGTGGCAGGGGAGACGCGACTCGAACACGCAACCGTCGGTTTTGGAGACCGATGCTCTACCAATTGAGCCACTCCCCTTCAGCAGACAATCGATATTATAAACAATTTGACATGTCACGTCAATAGGAGGAATACAGAAAAACAATCATTATGACTATACAGCATAAACAAATACGTTTGAGTATTCAAAGATTTAAATTTATATTTTTATATTTTTCATCAATGGAGGGACGAAAATGCCTATGATCAACCTAAAAAACATGTTAGAAAAAGCCGATAGGCAACGCTATGGCGTCGGCAGTTTTGACGTCTTCAATATAGAAATGCTTAAAGGAGTCCTTGACGCGGCAGAAGAAACCAGGTCTCCGGTGATTCTGGCCTATGCCGAAACGTTTGAAGAATTTGTTAGTATTGAGAGCTTTGCTCCGGTCATGGTTAGAATGGCGCAAAATGCAACCGTGCCCGTTGCTGTCCATCTGGATCACGCCACTTCGATCGAGCTTATTCTTCGTGCTGTTCACAGCGGTTTTACCTCTGTCATGATAGATGCTTCGGAAAAGCCTTTTAAAGACAACGTCGCCATCACGAAGCAGGTCGTTCAGATCTGCTGCACGTTTGATGTTTCGGTTGAAGCAGAGCTTGGGCATGTATCGGGCGGTGAAGGCCTGTACAAAGATGATGACTACATCTATACTGATGTCAGCAAAGCCAAAATTTTCGTTGACGAGACAGGTGTTGATGCGTTGGCTGTAGCAGTCGGCACTGTCCATGGCGTTTATAGGAGCACGCCGAAGTTGAGTATCGATAGGCTGAAAGACATAAAAGATATTGTCAAGTTGCCTCTTGTGCTGCATGGTGGTTCGGGGCTTACAGATGAGGATTTCAGAAATACCATCGCAAACGGTGTATCCAAGGTCAATATTTTTACTGATTTGATGCTGGCCGCACAGGATAGTTCGCGCTGCCCAATCGATAGATCATATTTTAAGCAAAGTATAGACGCAGCTGATGCGGTTAAGGCCGAAACCATTAAGAAGATTTTGATTTTTGGAAGCAACGGGAAAGCTGACTGAATAGAGTTTACGAAACAGGAGGATGAACATGAAAACATATACGCTCGGGTTTGTAGGCGCAGGTAATATGGCGAGCGCAATTATCAGCGGTGCTGTGAAAAAAAACGTGGTGTCGGCAGAGCAGATATACGTTTTTGATGTGGATACGCAAAAAACGAAAACCATGTCTTTGGAGCTTGGTATCGTCTCCACATCAAGCCTCAATGAATTATGCGCTAAAGCTGAAATCATCGTGGCAGCAGTGAAGCCCAA
>JAEWQS010000005.1 GCA_023399095.1 Bacillota bacterium | reverse complement strand
ATGTGCGGCTGCCGCACACGGCTATTAAGTAGCCAACTTATAAAATTTGAGTCTTCACTCAACCAATAAGGCAACAAAGTTGCCAGATTCCGGCCTTTGACCCGGCTGTCCGTATGGCCTTGATGCTCATCTTATGAGCATGGTCAAAAATTCTTGCCGGCAGGCGATACAATCACTCTGCCAAAAAGGCTCACTGCCTCTTTATGATGAAGCTCCCTAAAAGTTAAGCTTTTTGGGGTAATAGCTACGTTATGCATTATAATGAATGCGACACTAAAATACAAGGACTTTTTGCCGACAAGCAAAGTATATTGTGATAATTCCTTATATATATTCTTATTTATCATCCTCTTCATCCTGCCCCGTGCAACGTGGCTTATATGGCCTATCTTTATCTAAGCGCGACAACTCCTCTGATGCTTCTGTTTCCATACTTGCTCTCAAGTGATTCATTTTCGAAAACGCTTTCTCGTGCTTAGTGCGCACACCAAAAAGTTTCAATGCCGCATAGAACAACGCGAAAAAAACAACGAGTATCACACCTGCCACAAGGCCGGATGCTTGCCCCTGCACAAACGGCATGCTAAGTATGGCAACAATGAGAAGCAGCAATACCACGATTGATGAATACGGGAAACCCCAGAGCTGGCATTTGCCGTTAGGCGGGCAGCCGCTTTTTCTTCGAAACCGGATGTGTGTCGCCATGATGACCACATAGGTAAAGAGCAGTGCAAAACCGCCCGAGCTGACGAGAAACAGATAAACGCTGGGAAACAAAAGGCCAATCCACAATGCCGCCAGCATACCAATGCCGGAAACGATGATACCGCGATATGGCACGTCCGTTTTGTCCTTGAGCCAGCCGGGCGCCATGCGCTCATCGACAAGCGAGCGCATCATGCGTCCAAGACCAAACATGGCCGCAAGCATCGTGGAGATGATTGCCGTGATCAGCACCACATTGAGCGCTGTCCCCGCCCATCCAAAGCCGCGCACATTTAGCGCGGCCACAAACGGACTGACTGTCGGATTTAAAGCTCCGGTGGGTATTAAAATGGTCAGCATCGTGATCGCTATAATGTACAGCCCGACAAGGCTCAGCACAGTGTTTCGAATGGCTCTGGGAATCGTCTTATGCGGGTTATCGGCCTCAGACGCAGCAAGGCCGATAATTTCAAAGCCCGCGTATGTAAACATCACAATCAACATACTGCCCGCAAGCCCCGCAAAACCGCCCGGCATCAGCGGTTCATTTGCCAGCGCACCGATGCCGACTGGCGCGTTATTCGCAAACACGCCAATTATCAGCAAGACCGCAATCACGATAAATGACACGACAGCCAGCAGCTTCACGGCAGCAAGGCCGCTTTCTAGCTTGCTTAAGGCTCTCGCTCCCAAAAGATTAAGCAACGTCACCGCGATGATAATGATGCTGCCCATGAAAGGCAGCGATATATTGGGCAGCCATTGCTGAATCAAAATTGACACGGCTGTGGCTTCGCTGGACATGGCAAGCACCATGCCCGTCCAATAGACCCATCCAACCACAAACCCAGTTCCTTGTCCAAAAGCCTGACCCGCAAATGTTCGGAATGAACCCGCATCCGGATTGGCGACTGTCATCTCCGATAAAGCAAAAAGGATAAAGTATACGAGAGCGCCGCCCACCACATAAGCAATCAAAACTGATGGACCCGCAGCGCTGATTGCGACAGACGACCCTAAAAAGAACGAGCCTCCGATAACCGTTCCTAATGCCATCATGGTCAGATGCCATGCGGATAAACCTTTTTCTTTCATCATTTTCTCTCCGAAGACAATCATTGTTTAACACTTATTAGAATCTTCATGTTGGAGAAAATTAGACATGGTATTTCTGAAAAGGTGTGAAATATATCATGACCGACACAATAAAAAAGCTTCGGTTTCACAAAAGCAAAACCGAAGCGAAATTGAGACAAGTGTCAATTTATATGGTCATAAATCGCGCTGAGCATTGATCCGTCAGCGTTTTGAGACAGCTCCCAGATCACGGCGCCGCCTATATCCTTGTTTTTGATATATGCTGCCTTTTCGGCAACAGATTCCGGATTGTCATATGATATAAACGTTGACCCGTCAAAAAGCCAGGGCACGCGTGCATCGACGTGTATAAAGCGGTTATAAACCTCATTGTTCAAATACGTTGATACAATCTTGTCATACGCAATTGATCCGCCTGATGAAAAGGATTGATACAAGCCGTTATTGGTGTTGGGTACGCCGTTGAATTTTATACCATAGAACGGAATGCCCATGAGTATTTTTTTCTTCGAAAAGCCTTTGCTTATCCATAGGTTCACAGCGTCGTCACAACTCCATTTGTACTGAGGTGACGATTCAGTTGGTCTGTAGAGCGGCGCATTGAAGTCTGTCAGGCTGCCCGCCCATGGGCCATGCATATCATAGGTCATGATCGTCGCGAAATCGACATAGCCCGAAAGCTTATCAAGCTCCGTATTGTTGGCATAGAAGCTGCCGGATGCACCCGCGAAGGCAAGCAGATAGTGCTTCCCGTCAATTTGCCCTTGGACATCCAGCTTTTCACGAATCTTTGCCATAAGCAACGTAAAGTTGACCTTGTCTACAGGCCGTCTGCCGTTGGACGAAAGGCCCCCGCCCACCGGATACTCCCAATCCAGATCAACGCCGTCAAAGCCGTGTGTTGTGATAAAGCTCACGACACTGTCGGCGAATGCCGTCCGGCTCTGATCCGTCAGCGCCACATCCGAAAATTTGCCCGACCATGTCCAGCCGCCCACAGATATTAGTGTTTTAACACTCGGATACTGCTGCTTTAGCTGCCTAAGCTTGCTGAAGTTTGCCGGATCGATAGCGGGGTCTCCTATAGCGATTTTAAGATCCGAGCCAATGTTTGCGAACGCATATTTGATATGTGTGAGCTTGTCAGCCGGTATGCTTAGCGGCGTATAGCCCGAATAAGCCGCCCATGACGCATAGTAACCAGTGACAAGCTTCTGGTCGGACACAGGTATCGGCTCAGGTGTCGGCACAGGTGTCGGTATGGGTGTCGGTACAGGCGTCGGCACGGGTGTCGGTACAGGCGTCGGCACAGGCGTCGGCACAGGCGTCGGCACAGGCGTCGGTGCCGCAACAGGCACGGAAACCACAGATAGGTACCTGCCATAAATGTAAGCGGTGATACCTTTGAAATTGATTTTGTACCAAGAACCGCTTTGAGCTGTCACTTCATACTTTGTTCCTTTTGGCGCGCTGCCCAGCATTGAATAACGCGTGCTTGGCCCGCTGCGCACATTCACATAGCTGTTGCAATTGATAACAGTGCCTATTTTCTGATACGTTGACGTTGACGGCGGTGTCTGAGAGGTTGATACAGACAAATACCGCGAGTAAACATAAGCCGTGCCTCCGTTATAACTGATCTTGTACCACGAGCCGCTCTGTCCTGTCACGCTGTAAACGCTGCCCTTGCTTGCTGTGCCCGCTTTTGCGTATCCTGTTCCGGGCCCGCTGCGCACGTTTACATAGCTGTTGCAGTTGACGATTGTACCCGTTTGGTTGACCGCCGTTTGGTTATTTGTCTGTGTCACGGAGGAAACGGAAAGATACCGCGAATAAACATACGCCGTTTTCCCATTGTAGTCGATCATATACCACGACCCGGTCTGCCCTAAAACGCTGTATTGCGCGTTTTTGGGTGCTGTGCCCAGCATACTGTAACCTGTTCCCGGTCCGCTGCGCACATTCACATAGCTGTTGCAGTTCACAATTGTTCCTGTCTGGTTGGAAGCCGCCTGAGCCCGGATTCCCGAAAAGCCAAAAGAAAAGACAAAAACAAGGACGATGAGTAAAGCCAACGTTCTGCGGTTTTTAATGTGCATTTTTTTCTCCTATGGAATTATAAGTGCCTTGTATATAAATGCTAGCATAATCATAGACACATATACAACCGGTGAAATATGGCGTCACTGACATGATATACGTATGACTGGAACGGTTTGTTATTATTTTGCATCCATCATACAAAACCATCTTCAATCCGCTCGTATGAGCTATGCACCGCATAGTTTCGCGTCTTTTGGTTATATTGAAATTAAGGCAAAATTCCGAATTGGAGGAGCTTAATCATATACCCGTCCAACAGAGATAAAAAAGGGGCTCACAAGCAAAAAGAGCCTAAAGAAAAGAAGCAGACCGAGGATACTAGCGAAAAGCAACCTCGATTTTTCGATGAGGGTTCTGATAATACCAGTGAAAAGCAGTCTGATGATACCGGCGACAAACAGCCTGAGGATTCAGGCGAAAAGCAACCTAAGGATTCAGGCGATAACCAGCCTAAGGATTCTGGAAACAAGCAGTCTGAGGATTCCGGTAAAAAGCAACCTGATGATTCAGGCAAAAAACAGTCTGATGATTCAGGAAACAAACAGCCTGAAGATTCCGGCAAAAAGCAGTCTGATGATTCAGGCGACAAACAGCCTGATGATTCAAGCAAAAAGCAGTCTGCGCCTTCAGATATCGATCAATGCGAATCATTTGTAAAAGGCATTTTTAGTAACAGCTTTGATATGGTCATTCAAAGCTTTGATACTAACAAAGATAAAGCTCTGATTGTCTATGTAGACGGCTTGTCAGACAAGGATCTCATAGACAGAGATATCATCAGGCCGTTAAAATCAGAACATTTTGACGGCAATGTGGGTAAAGTCATTAATACGACTTTTACAGAGGCCGAAGATATTTCCAAGTTAACTCAAAGCGTGCTTGGCGGTTTTGTCGCTCTTTTTTACAGTAACTGCTCCAAGGCTTATCTTATTGAGTTCAGACAATACCAGATGCGGTCAGTCGAAGAGCCAAAAGCAGAGACCGTCGTCCGCGGCCCCAAAGAAGGCTTTAACGAAAACATCAGAACCAATACGTCGCTGATCCGTCGCAAGATTCAGAACCCCAAGCTTGTCATTGAAAATATGACGATCGGGGAGCAGACAAAAACGTCTGTCGAGCTTGTCTATATAAACGGTCTTGTGAATCTTGATGTGCTTAACGCGATTAAGAAGCACCTTAATAAAATCGATGTTGATATGGTTCTGGAATCAGGGCAAATTGAGCAGTATATCAGCAAGAATGCATTTTCTCCGGTTTCCGGCATCGGCCTGACGCAAAAGCCCGATGTGGCCGCTGCGCGCATACTTGAAGGACGCGTCGCTATTCTGATTAACGGCACACCTCACGCGCTGACAATACCCGAACTGTTTGTAGAAAATCTGCATACCTCCGAGGATTACTATAATCGAACAATATACGCGTCGATTTTGCGTGTATTAAGGTTGATCGGTCTTTTTATCACAGTGATGCTTCCGGGGCTGGCCGTGGCGATCATAACCTATAATCAGGAGATGTTACCATCAATATTTTTGTCCAGTATCGTGAGCGCCATGCAGAAAACGCCCATGACGGTGGCTGCGGAAATTCTGCTGATGACTGTCATGTTTGAGCTCCTTAAGGAAGCCGGCACGCGCCTTCCGCAGGCTGTCGGCTCGGCGATATCCATCGTCGGATCCTTGATTGTGGGTGAAGCAGCAGTCAATGCCGGAATCGTGAGCGAGCCGTCAGTGATTATTGTGGCAATTGCTTCAGTGAGCAGCTTCATTGTTCCGAATCTTACCGAGTTCGTTCTGGTATATCGCGGATTCTTCTGGCTGATGGGATCGCTAATGGGGCTAATCGGCATTGGCGCCGCCTATGTGATCATGCTGACTCAGCTCATATCCACAAGGTCTTATGGAATTCCCATATTGTCTTCATTCTCTAAGAATGAAATGAAAGACAGCTTTATTCGATTTCCGCTGGGCTTTTTGAAATTCCGGCCGACTTCAATTCAAAAGCGCAATATAAAAAGAAGCAATATGTGAGGAGGAGTTATGACGAAAAAGCTTTTTGTATTATTTATATGCATCCTCATAATGCTCTTGTCTGCGGGCTGCTGGAGCAAGAAAGAGCCGAAGGATTTAGCGATTGCCAATAGCGTACTCTATAATAAGGTCGGCAACACCTGTCAGGTTGTGACTGAATTTATGGGGAAATCGAGTTCCAAAGAAGAAGGCAGCAATACCAGTATCACTATCACGTCTTATGGTGACACGTTTCGAGAAGCGATTGCTGATAGTGCTTTAAAAGTTGAGAAAAACCTTTACGGCGGTCATGTCCATGTGCGTTTATTCTCAGAATCAGTTGCAAAAGAGGATATCACAGACGAGCTTGATTTTCTTTTAAGGGATCATCTGACAGATGAAACACCTTTAATTGTCATTGTAAAAGGAGAACATCCCGAACAAATATATGATTGCTCCATTGGATTGTCTGATTCTTTGGGCGTGTATATTAATGCCATGTCGGCTTCACAGCCGAAAGTAACTTCTAACTCCGTATTTGTTCCCACGCTAAACTTCATAAGAGATTTTTTTGACGACGGTAAAGAGCCCGTTGCAGGCGTCGTCCATATTGGCAAATCTGAGAAGGAAGAGCGCAGTCCAAATAGTGATAGCGCTTCGGGAGGCAGCGGAGGGTCTTCAGAAGAGAGCCAAACTGCGAAAAAAAGTCTCGTTTATGAAGGCTTAGCCGCTTTTAAAGATGGCAAACTGGTTGGTTACTTTAACGGTATTGAAGCACGAGCCTACAACATTATTACTGGAGATATTGGCATGGCGTTTATTTCTGTCCCACTAAGAGACAGCTATGTGATATGTGAAGTCACGGATGCTTCATCGGACATCAAAGCAAAGATTGAAGACAAGAATGCCACTATCGATGTGAAAATAAAAACCAAGATACGTATCATCGCTGACGGCAGCGATTTAGATGTGAGTGAACCGAACGTGATGAAAGAAATTGAAGGGCTATTTAACCAGAGATTGTTGCCTGAGATCGTTTCAGCTATCGCAAAAGCCCAGACTGAATTTAAAAGTGATATATTTGGTTTCGGTAACAGCGTTCATTCTCAGCATCCGGAGCAGTGGAAAAAGATCAAGAAAGATTGGAGCGACATCTTCTCAAAAGCCACTGTAAGTGTATCAGTAGAATCGTCAGTTTTCCAAACTGGTGAAATAAGAGACAGCGTATTGTCAGAATTTTCGGAGGATTAACGATGAACAAGCCGATAATCACAACAGTTCAGCTCATGATGTTGGCGGTGGGAAGCGCGCTGGTGTTTCCTTATACATTCATGCCGATACTCAATACGCCCAACGCTAATCAGGATGTTTGGATCGTATTACTTCTTGCCTTCGTTTATATTCTGGTGATCAATGCGCCTCTTCTGTTTTTAATGAATAAGTTCAAAGGCTTAACAGTCAACCAAATTGTTGATGCCATAATTGGCAAAATCTTAGGCAAGGCAGCGGCCTTTGTATTTATACTTTTCTTTATGTACTGCTTTATTGCATGCTCCCTGATCACAACCCATTTTATGAACTCCTATCTTTTCTCAGCGACACCCAGATGGGCTCTTATGCTCTTTATGGTTGTTCCTGTTTGTTATGCATCTTATAAAGGAGCGGGAACCATTGGTAGACTTGCCACGTTTATCGTGCCGTTCGTCATGCTGACGATAATTTTCTTCCTTCTCTTTAGCATCAATGACATGGATCTCTCTGTATTCAAACCCATTCTCACAGATTCATCTTTTCTTGATTTAAATATAGGCGCTTTTCTGACAGCTTCACGTTTTTCTGAGATTTTAATTTTCTTCGTCTTTTCATACTATCTTGGCAAGCAAGCGAGTATTAACAAAACCTATGGCGTTGCGCTCGTGTTTTTTGGTGCTTTCTTCGTGATGATTCTTGTCCCCACAGTGGCTGTGTTGGGCGTGGATTTTGCAAAGATATCCTGGAATCCGTATTATGTTTATACGAGACAGGTTAGCGCATTCACTTTTCTGGAGCGGCTCCAAGCTTTTAACACACTGGCATGGTTCCCCGCAACAGTACTCAAGCTGTCGATTTATATTTTCATGGCAGCCCGTGTCTTATCGCTTATATTTAAGGCTAAGTCACATAAAAAGTTCGTCATCCCAATTGTCGCCATCGGTTATATCGCATGCATGGTTCCTTTTATGAGCAACTCGGGTACGATTAAGCTGCTTAGCTCCGATCGGGTTTTCCCGTGGGTGATACTGCCCGTTATATTCGTGCTGCCTTGTCTGCTCGTAGCGGTTTATCTCATGCGTCGCAAAAAGCTGAAGCCACTTATTAAAAAGGCGCAGGCATCGCCTAAAAGCGTTGAAGAATAGTATTTGCAACGCCGTTCCTATACCCGACTTTTTCAGAACCACAAAACCTAATTAATAGCCGAAAGTACGATTGATGATTGTCCCGTCAAGCGCGTTGATCGTCAGAAAGCTTCTGGAGCCGTCGTCAGCGACGGTTGTTCCCGGCTCACCTTCTGAGTTCACCCATTCTGATATCTGTTTGCCTCCTATGCTCTTTTATAGCGCCTGTTCTATGTCATAGAGCAGATCATCAATGTGCTCTGTACCGACCGAGAGGCGGATCGTACCCGGTTTAATGCCCGAGGCCAGCAGTTCCTGCTCATTCATCTGCGAATGTGTGGTGCTCGCCGCATGAATCACAAGCGACTTCAAATCGGCCACGTTGGCGAGAAGTGAGAAAATTTTGAGTTTATCGATAAATGCCTTGGCCTCCTCTGCCCCGCCTTCAATCTCAAACGTGAATATTGAGCCTGCTCCTTTGGGAAAATACTTGTTATACAGCGCGTGATACGGGCTGTCCGGCAGCGCCGGATGGTTGACGCGTGCAACCTTGGGATGTTTGCTTAAATATTCAGCAACTTTGAGCGCGTTTTCCACATGGCGCTCCACACGCAGCGAGAGCGTTTCGAGCCCCTGAAGAAACAGGAACGAGTTGAACGGGCTCAGCGCCGCGCCGGTGTCACGCAACAGCGTCACGCGGGCTTTTGTGATATAAGCCGCCGCACCAACCGCCTCTGTGAATCTCACACCGTGATAGCTCGGGTCGGGTTCGGTGAGATACGGGAATTTACCCGAAGCTGCCCAATCAAATTTGCCGCTATCGATAATGACACCACCGATGGATGTGCCATGACCGCCGATAAACTTGGTGGCGGAATGAACCACGATATCCGCGCCGTGTTCAATGGGGCGCAGCAGATAAGGCGTCGCAAACGTGTTATCGATAATCAGCGGTATGCCGTCTTTATGCGCTATATCGGCCACCGCTTTGATATCAATGACGCTGCAATTCGGATTGCCAAGGCTCTCGATAAACACGGCCTTTGTATTGGGCTTAATGGCCGCTTCAAAGCTTCCTTGTTCATCAGGATTCACAAATGTGACATCAATGCCAAAATCCGAAAAGGTATGAGCAAACAGGTTATACGTGCCGCCGTAAATTGTGTTGGCCGATACGATATGATCACCCGCATGCACGATGTTCTGAATGGCATATGTGATTGCAGCGGAGCCGCTTGCCACTGCCAGCGAGCCGATACCGCCTTCCAGTGCCGCGATACGCTTTTCAAAAACATCCGTGGTCGGGTTCATGATACGCGTATAAATATTCCCCGGTTGGGAGAGATTAAAACGCCCCTCTGCCTGTGCGCAGTCCGCAAAAACGTATGACGTGGTCTGATAGATTGGCACAGCGCGCGCGTCTGTCGCAGGGTCGGGTTGCTCCTGCCCGACATGCAGCTGCAGCGTTTCAAACTTGTATTGTCTATCACTCATTATAAGCTTCTCCTTTTATTGCATATAATTCATATATTCTTTATATGGATTAATATAGCCTTGGTTTGTTTTGTTGTCAAGCTTTATTTCGTTTTTTGTTTTGCTTTAAGGTCTGCAAGCGTGATATGATCCACCACGCCGCTGATTGCATCGTTAAGCTGCTTCCAGACATCCAGCGTGACGCACTGGTCACAACGTGGGCATTGGTTCGGATCATCCTCCATGCATGCGACCGGAGCAAGGCTGCCTTCAATCTGCCTCAGAATCATGCCCACTGTATAGTCTTCCGCCGGCCGCGCTAATTTATAACCGCCCTGTGCGCCTCTCGCACTTTTTACGAATCCGGCACGGCTCAGCACTGTGATTATTTGTTCCAGATACTTATCCGATATTTCCTGACGGGCAGCAATACTCTTTATTGTCACAAACTCATCCGAGCGCGCCATTGTCAGATCTACCATCAAGCGAAGCGCATAACGGCCGCGTGTCGAAATCTTCATATTCCACCATCCTGTATATAAAAATAATAACCATATTATACGATATGATTAATATGAATTTCAATAGATCATATCCAATTGTTAGCAGCCTTGTTTTATACTATTATAATACCAATTATAATAATGCGAGGTATCTGGCTATGTGTGATACAATTTGCGTTCTGCCCTCTTTCTCTGCTGAGTCAGCCGTCATGCTCGCTAAGAACAGCGACCGCGAGCCAAACGAGCCGCATATCATCCGTTTTATTCCTTCTCAAGCTCACGACACCAATGAACACCTTCGCTGCACGTATATTGATATTCCGCAAACTTCGCATACAAACGCCGTGATGCTATTTAAGCCGGACTGGATTTGGGGAGCGGAAATGGGTGTCAACGAGTTTGGCGTGGCCATTGGCAATGAGGCCGTGTTTACCAAAGCCAAGAACAGCAAAGAAGCGCTGACGGGTATGGATCTGCTGCGGCTGGGGCTGGAGCGTGCCGATACGGCAAAAGCAGCGCTGGGCGTGATTACTAATCTGCTTGATGAGTTCGGGCAGGGTGGCAACTGCGGTTATTCCAAGGATTTTCGCTATGACAACAGTTTTTTGATCGTTGACAGGACGAGCGCCTACATACTTGAGACCTCGGGCAAAAACTACGCGGCTAAGGAAGTCAAGGACAAGGCCGCTATATCCAACAGGCTTTTTATTCGTCGCGAACATACGATGCACAGAGGTCTTGCGGATGGTGAAGACTTTGCTGCCAAGTTCACAGAGCCCCTCTTTTCCCATTTTGCCAAGGGTATACAGAGGCGTTCCCAGTCGCTTTGCGCGCTGGAAGGCGGCCCTGTCAGTGCTGCTGAGCTCATGAAAGCGCTGCGCACACATGCGCCAAAAATTGACGGCCACGAGTTCACACGCGGCAGTGTGGGCAGTGTCTGCATGCACGCAGGGTATACTGCCCCCCATTGTCAACACAACTTTTTACCGATGCTAAGTTATGTCCTTTCTCCGGCGACGCCGGTATTGTTTCTTGAGGTCTGAGGCACATTCCCTTCGACGAAGGGTATCCTTGAAGCG
>JAEWQS010000153.1 GCA_023399095.1 Bacillota bacterium | reverse complement strand
ATAATCCACTTGAGGCATATTTCTCTCCTTGCGACTTGTTATGTGGTGTAACTTTAGTCTACAAGGTTTTGAAGATTTATGCCTCTTCTTTTTTTCCTTACCCCAATGTATAGTATAGAACCGGTTTTTTGGTTTGCCCGTAAAAACTGACTGCTCATAGGTTAATCCTCAGTCAGCTTCGCTGCCAGCTCCTTTAAAAAGGAGCCTAGGTCAAAGCCTCCTAGGTCAAAGCCTCCTAGGTCAAAGCCTCCTTTGCCAAAGGAGGTGTCACGCTATGCGTGACGGAGGATTGCGGTGGAAAGCGCAGAATAGGAGAGCGTCCAATAGGCCTTCGACACAAAAAATTATCATATGCCAAAGTCTCCAAAATGGTGCGCGTCCAAAAGAATGTTTGATCGAATTTCGCCATATACATATATGGCAAGATTCTAAGGAGGCGAAATGTGATGGAGAAGCCAAGTTTGCCAAAGCTTGAGACGGATGGATTTGTGACCCGACAGATTGAGCGCCCGACTTGGAAGAAAAAAGCGCAAGGGTTTGCGCGAAGCATCGGTGTGAAACGCGACAAACCGCAAAGGGCAGCATCCTCAGACGATGATATCGACATTGGCTACAAAAGGCTGCTGGCGAAGACTGGCGTTTGTGCAGCCGTCGCTGTGACTATTCTTATCATCAGCAGCATCAGTACGCCCGCGTCTGTCAATGTGACGCAGGCGGTGGACTATGTGGTCAATCACGAGTTTGATGTGGATGAGGATATCGGGCGGCTAAAATTTGTGGAAGCATTAGAAGGAGAAACAGAAGCGGTATTCAGCGCGTTGCCGGAAACTCTGGTGGTCTTTCCGGCTGATGGAGATGTGGTAACGGCCTTTGGCGAAGGGGGTTCGACAGGCGTTCGCATGAGCGCACAGACAACACAAATATTGAACATTGCAAAAGGGACGGTGACAGCAGTTGGAGATGTTGACGGCAAAGAGTATGTCAAAGTGGTCCTGGATTCAGGAGAAACCGTTGTTTATCACAACCTGACGCCCGGCGTCAAGGCGGATGACATCGTCATGCCCGGCCAAGTCATCGGAGAAATCGCGGAGGATTATCTTTACATCGAAATGAAGGACGGCGAAGCTTATATTGATCCGATTGCATATATCAGTGAGCACGCCGGTATGGTGCTGCAATAGCGCTTATGAAACCGTTGCGCCTATTTGGCGGCAGACTAAAAGTCAATCTGCTCATGATACCCGCTGTGGTGTTTTTACTTGTCATCGGCATGGGGGATGTGGTGCTATACTACATCCCCGCCGTGCTGCTGCATGAATGGGCTCACGTGATTTTTGCATCAGCGCTCGGCATGACGGTTTCTGAAATGGAGCTGTTTCCGTTCGGGTGCGCGGCAAAGCTGCAATGCTTTGCCGTCTCGCGCACCAAAGAAATTGTGGTGGCTGCCGCAGGACCGGCCGCAAATATGGCGGCTGCCTGTGCCATTTTCTTTATTAATAAATACGGGTTAGAAATCACAGTAGCTGAGCGCCTGATAGCGGCTAACCTCGCATTGGCTGCGGTGAACATGCTGCCGGCGCTGCCGCTTGACGGCGGACGGATCGTGAGGGCCATATTTGCATCGTTCATGGGCTACAAACGCGCGACACGCGTGACCGCCTGTGCGGGTATTTTTTTTGCTGTCGTGCTTTTGGGGGTGGGCATTTGGGCGCTTTTTCAGGATACGCTGAACCCAAGCTTCTTCATTATGGGCTTTTTCTTGTGTCTTGCCGCAGTGAAGGAGCTCAAAAGCGCGCCGTATACGCTGATACGCGACTTTACGGGCAAACGTGAGACAATTGATAAACGCAAAACGCTCAACATCAACCGTTTCGCCGCAATGCGTACCGAGACACTGCGTGACATCATGCGGGAATTTGAAGCGGGAAAGTACAACATCGTCACGGTGCTTGATAAAGACCTTGGCGTGCTCGGCGAGCTGGATGAACGCCAGATACTCGACGGCATGATGGAAAAAGGGACGCAGGTGACGCTGGGCAGCATATACAAACTAAAAAAAAGTGAGACGGGTTGACAGATTGTCAGCATGGCTCCGCTGTGATACAATCGTCATTGAGGTGATAGGGTGCGTATTTACTTTTTGCATCACAGTGCGGTCTGCGTGATATTTGACAAAACACTGTTGATATTCGATTACTATTTGCATCATGACGATAAGCATATTGAAGACGGGCATATCTCAAAAGAAGATATTGCGTGTTTTGATCGTGTCTATGTATTTGTATCCCATTCTCATCACGATCATTTTAATTCTGCCATTTTTGATTGGGCATCTCCCGGCGTGACTTATATACTCGACAGCACCGTCAAAGAAGCGCCCCAAGATGCAGTTATTCTGCGTCCCGGGGAAACTTATAAAGACGAATCAGTTTATGTGCGCGAATTTGGCTCCACCGACTGCGGGGGCAGTTTTTATGTGGATATAAACGGGACAAGCCTTTTTCATGCGGGGGATCTAAATGATTGGCACTGGAGGGACGATGGCAATAAACGTTATTCCCGCGTGATGACTAAAATGTTTGATCGTGAGATAGCCTATTTAAAAGAACACGTGGCACATTTAGACTATGCGTTTTTCCCCGTTGATAAGCGCATGGGCTCTGGCCATGACGCAGGCGCAAGAAAGTTTATCGAAACCATAAAGCCCGACGTGCTGATCCCCATACATTTTCAGAGCTTTGCAGATACGCAAGAGTTCAGTGAGTCGGTTAATAGCAGCGCGACAAAAGTGCTCGGTGTAAATCACACGGGAGAAAGGTTGGTCTAATGACATTTACGATGGATCACGTTAATATCAACGTGACGAATATTGATGCAAGCATCAGATTCTACGAAGAGGCCTTGGGTCTCAAGGAGGTTCGCAGAATAACCGCGGACGATGGGTCTTTTGTGATTGTTTTTATGGGAGACGGCATCACGGAAGTTTGTGTTGAGCTCACATGGCTGCGGGACAAAGAGGGGCCGTATAACTTGGGTGATAACGAGAGCCATATCTGCTTTGCGGTGGATGATTTCGAATCAGCGTATGCGCACCATAAACAGATGGGCATTATATGCTATGAGAACGTGGAAATGGGCGTGTATTTCATATGCGATCCGGACGGATACTGGCAGGAGATAAAACAACGTCATTAGTTGGAAACTGTCGTCATATTAAATAATCGACGTTGCCTGTATTTGCATAATCGTGTTATAATGATAACTGGTGTAAAATAGCAGACGATAAGGACATCGCATGATCGATACGAATAGACTTGAAAGCTTACTGCCTACAGTGAGCAAACCGGCCCGTTATACGGGCGGAGAGCTCGGTGAAGTAAAAAAAGATATAAAAGGCGTGGATGTGCGCTTTGCGTTTTGTTTTCCGGATGTTTATGAGGTGGGAATGTCTCACCTGGGGACAAGCATACTCTATCACTTGGTTAATGGGATGGACGGCGTTTACGCAGAAAGGTGCTTTGCGCCGTGGCCCGATATGGAAGCGGCGCTTAAAGACGCGGCATTGCCGCTCTATTCACTGGAAACAAAAACAGCGCTTTGTGACTTTGACATCGTGGGATTCAGCCTTGGCTACGAAATGTGTTATACCAATGTGCTGACCATGCTCGATCTCGGGCGTATCCCCATATATGCAAAAGACAGACACCGTGGCGACACGATTGTAATCGCGGGCGGAGGCTGTGTGTACAACCCCGAACCGGTTGCCGATTTCATTGATATTTTTGTGGTGGGTGAAGGTGAGGAAGTTTTACTTGAGCTCATTGATTTATACCGCGCTTGCAAGAAGGATAGTCTTAGTCGCGGTGATTTTTTGCGCCGCGCCTCAGATATCCAAGGTATTTACGTGCCATCGCATTATGAGCTGACGTATAGCGTAGATGGAACAGTAAATAAAATCACCGCCGATGAAGGCGTGCCAATGCCGGTGAACAAACGCATCGTCAGCGATTTCGACGCGGGATTTTTTCCGGAGTCGCACATAGTGCCGTATCTTGGCGTGATACACGACCGCGTGACTGTGGAGGTCATGCGCGGCTGTACGCGCGGCTGTCGGTTCTGTCAGGCGGGCTTTATTTACCGCCCTGTGCGCGAAAGAAGTGCCGACACGCTGATTAAGCAGGCCAAGGCAAACATTGCGCAGACAGGACACGAGGAAGTTTCGCTTTGCTCGCTGTCTACGGGCGATTATTCGCAGGTGGCACGGCTCGTCTGCACATTGTCGGACGATTTTACGGGCACGGGTGTATCGCTCGCGGTGCCGTCGCTGCGGATTGATTCATACGAGGGAGAGTACGCGCAGAAGCTCAAAGAAGTGCGCAACACAGGGCTCACGTTTGCCCCCGAAGCGGGGACACAGCGCCTGCGCGACATGATCAACAAGAACATTACGGAAGATGATATATTCGCAGCCGTCAAGGAAGCGTTCGAATCAGGTACGAACGGCGTTAAGCTTTATTTTATGATGGGACTGCCCGGTGAAACCATAGAGGATGTTCTGGGCATTGCCGATATCGCTGCGCGTATCCGCAGTATATACTATGAAGTGCCCAAGGAGAAGCGTTCAGGAGGGTTTAAGCTGACGGTCAGCGTATCGTGCTTTGTACCCAAGCCGCACACGCCGTTCCAATGGGCTGCGCAGGACGAAATTGCTGTCTTTGAAGACAAGCAACGGCGTCTCAAAGACGCGCTTAGAAGCGTCAAGGGCGTCAAATTCAACTGGCATGACGCGAGAGTGAGTATGCTCGAAGCGGTGTTTGCCCGCGGAGACAGACGGCTCTCAGCCGTTCTCATGAATGCTTATTCGGCGGGATGCCGGTTCGACGCATGGAAAGAGCTTTTTGACTTTGATAAATGGTGCCGCGCGTTTGAGGATGCGGGTGTTGATTCGGCCTTTTACGCGGCTCGTGAACGAAAACTTGATGAGGTTCTGCCTTGGGAAGTGATTGATTCGGGGCTCAGTAAGGCGTATCTCTGGAAGGAAAAAGAAAGAGCGGAAGCGGCCGCGACCACGCCCGACTGCCGGCTTGGCTGCACGGGCTGCGGACTCAAGGAAGCGGGGCTGTGCGTATGAGAATGGCTCTGGAATTTGCCAAAACTGGCGCCGCAAAGTATATCTCGCATTTGGATCTCCAGCGTGCGTTTTCGCGTGCCATAAGGCGCTCCGGGTTGTCTGTGAAGCTCTCGGAAGGGTTTAACCCGCATTACGTCGTGTCGTTCGCGTCGGCGCTCTCGCTGGGTATGGAGAGCGAATGCGAATGCGTGGAAGTGGCCATGGCGCAGGATGTTTGCGCTGATGAATTTCTGCTTAAAATTGCGCGCGCACTGCCGCCGGGCCTTGTGGCAAGGCGTGCGGTAAGACTGCGTGATAACGCGCCCAAGCTCATGGCTGCGCTGAGCGAAGCGGATTATGAAATGCCCGTTGATGCATCACGCTTGGAAGATGCAAAACGCGGCATCGAGGATATATTAAACCGCAAAGAGATTTTGGCTGTCAAAATATCCGGCGGCAAGGAAAAACAGATTGATATCCGCCCGATGATCAAAGCGCTGTCTTTGAATGACGGCAATCTCATAATGCGGCTTTCGGTCGCGCAAACGGGCTCGTTAAAGCCGGACATGCTGCTTAATGAGATCGAAAAGCAGACGGACAAGCTGGAGCGACGCGTGAAAAGAACGGCCTTGTATGCGCTGTCCGGCGGCAAAGCAGTCGATCTGCTGGATGCCTTTAAGCTGTGAAAAAGCGAGCTTAATGCTCGTAAATATATTTTTAAATAATGTTTGGAGCTATTCATGAATAAAAAAATCGTTGCGGATGTCAATGGCTTAGAGGCCAGAATCGCCCTGCTTGAGGACGATAAACTGGTAGAGATTCATGTGGAACGCCGGGGAAAAGAGCGCCTTGTGGGCAACATCTACAAGGGGCGTGTGGCCAATGTGCTGCCGGGTATGCAGGCGGCATTTGTGGACATCGGGCTGGATCGTAACGCTTTTCTCTATGCGGGCGACATACTGGCCGATACCTCGGATTTTGAGTTCGGCCAGAAATCGGATTCCGTGAATCTGAGACCCAACAGGATTGAGGACATGGTCAAGGAGGGGCAGGAGATACTCGTTCAGGTGTTGAAACAGCCGGGCGGTACCAAAGGCGCGCGTATCACCACGCACGTGACGCTGCCTGGCCGCATGATGGTGCTGATGCCCACGGTGAACCATGTAGGCGTGTCACGCCGTATTGAGGACGAACAGGAGCGCACGCGTCTTAAAGACATCTTAGAGGAACTAAAGCCCAAGGATATGGGAGTTATCGTGCGCACGGCGGCTGTAGGCAAAACAGCGGAGGATTTTGAGAGCGAAGTGCGGTTCCTGGCACGGCTATGGCAGCGCATCGTGAGCCGCAGCGACGTCATTCGGGCGCCGCGTCTGCTGCACGCAGAGGAGTCACTCGTGTTTCGTACTGTACGCGACATGTTCACAACGGACGTGTCCGAGTTTGTGATTAACGATCATGATTATTATGACAAGGTGGTTGCGGTGGCGGGTATCATTGCGCCGCATTTGAAAGACAGGGTGCGCGTCTATACGACAGGCATAAACATATTCGACGATTACGGCATACAGGCACGCATTGATAAGGCGCTGGAAAAAAAGGTCTGGATGAAAAACGGCGCGTATATCATTATCGACGAAACCGAAGCGCTGACCGTGATCGACGTCAATACGGGTAAGTTTGTGGGTGACAACAATCTGCAAGAAACGATACTTGAGGTAAACAGAGAAGCGGCCAAGGAGATTGCGCGCCAGCTGCGTCTGAGAGACATCAGCGGCATCATCGTGATCGACTTTATAGACATGGAAGTGGAAGGCAACAAGCTAAAGGTGGTGGAGGCGCTCGAAACCGCGCTCGCCAAAGACCGCACCAAGACCAACGTGCTTGGCATTACGAGCCTTGGGCTTGTGGAAATGACGAGAAAGAAGGTGCGTCGTAAGCTTTCGAGCATTGTGAAGCGTACCTGCCCTTACTGCGGCGGCAGCGGCCTGGTGGACAGTGAGGAAACGACGGCGATGAACATAAGGCGGCTGATACTCAGACAGACCGCGAACTCGGACATTAAGGAATACCTCATCGAGGTCAACCCACTTGTGGCCAAATATATTGAGAGCAAGGATGAAACGGAAACGCCGATACTTCCCAAGATTAACGGAGTAAAATTCTATATTATGTCCAGCGAAGCGATGCACATTGCGGATTACAAGGTGGTGGAAATCGCATCGCAGAAGGAACGCGATAAACTCATTGGCAAAGCCAAGGTGTTTTGTTGACAGTTTTAAGCGGATATGATATTATCTAAAACTGAGCCGCACGGAAAATGGTGTCTAAATCCGGTTTTGAATCGGTACCATTACGGCGAGACTGGGAAGAGGAGGTAAGCAGTATTGTACGCAATTTTCGAGACAGGCGGTAAGCAGTATAAAGCTGGCAAGGGTGACGTTGTGTTTGTAGAGAAACTCGGCAGCGAACCCGGCAAGCTGGTAAGCTTTGATGCGCTGGTTGTGGCAGACGGTGACGACATTCAGATCGGCACACCCACTGTCGCAGGTGCCAAGGTGAGAGCCAAGGTTATCGAGCACGGCAAAATGAAAAAGGTTGTGACCTTTAAGTATAAGGCCAAGAATAATTACCGCAAAAAGCAGGGCCATAGGCAGCCGTTCACAAAGATCAAAATTACGAGCATTGCCACGGCCAGCAGCAAAGAAGAAGCGGCGGAATAGTGAATCCCTAATGGAAAGCGAGGTGCAGTTGAATGGCACATAAGAAAGGTATGGGTAGTTCCAGAAACGGAAGAGACAGCGAGAGCAAGCGGCTCGGTGTCAAACGCGGTGATGGTCAGTTTGTGCTTGCGGGCAATATCCTTGTGCGCCAGCGGGGAACGAAGTTCTATCCGGGCAACAATGTGGATATTGGCGGAGATGATACGCTGTTTTCGCTAGTCGATGGCAATGTCAAGTTCGAGCGCAAGGGCCGAGATAAAAAGCAAGTCAGCGTATATCCGAGCTGACACAATATGATTTTTGAGCAGGCTTTGCCAATGGCAGAGCCTGTTTTTCGTTTTCATATTTGACGCACCATGGCATAACCCGCAAAATGGTGCTATAATGTTTGAGGCTATGCAGCATAAATGATTATTCGCCGCGTACCAGAGGAATAGAAAACAAATGAACATACAGAGAATCAAGCGAATACCGACACCGGAGCAGATTATAGAAGAGATTCCGTTTCCGCCGCATCTTAAGGAGATTAAGCAAAAGCGGGACGAAGATATCAAGCGCGTTTTTGAAGGCAAAGATGACCGGTTTATTCTTGTCATCGGCCCATGCAGTGCCGACAGTGAGGACTCCGTGTGCGATTATATCGGCCGCCTCGCCAAGGCACAGGAGAAGGTGAAGGAGCGCATTATTATCATACCGCGCATCTATACCAACAAGCCAAGAACCACAGGCGAAGGCTATAAGGGCATGGTACACCAGCCAGATCCCAGCAAAGAAACGGATCTGTTCGAAGGCGTGAAGGCGATCCGCAGGCTGCACATCAAGGCGCTCAGTGAGTTCTATATGCCTGCGGCCGACGAGATGCTATATCCTGAGAACTATGCGTATCTGGCGGATGTTCTCGCGTATAACGCCATCGGCGCGCGCTCGGTGGAGAACCAGCAGCACCGGCTCACCGCAAGCGGTGTGAACACGCCCGTAGGCATGAAAAACCCGACCAGCGGCGATCTCTCTGTGATGCTCAATTCAATAAAGGCGGCTCAGATGGCGCATACCTTTATCTACAACGGCTGGGAGGTCAAAACGGCGGGCAACCCCTATGCCCACGCGATTCTGCGCGGCGCAGTGACATCGGACGGACGCAGTGTACCCAACTATCATTTTGAAGACCTGTTTTTGTTCGCGAAAGCATATCAAGATATGCAACTGCAGAACCCCGCGATCTTAATCGACACAAACCACGCGAATTCTATGAAGCACTTTTATGAGCAGCCCAGAATCACGCGCGAAGTGCTGATGAGCCGGCAATATGAGCCGATTCTCACGAAGATGATAAAGGGGCTTATGATCGAAAGCTATATCGAAGAAGGCAATCAGGCCATTGGTGACAACGTATACGGCAAATCCATCACAGACGCATGCCTTGGCTGGGATGATACCGACAGGCTCATCAATGACATTGCCGAGAACGTATAAGTTATAGGGACACAAAAGATGGACATCATATATGATAACAACAGCTTGACTTTTCACAGTTTGTCTCATTTCTCTCTTTCGCAGTGTCTTTGCTGCGGACAGGCGTTTCGCTGGAAGCCGCACGGCAGCGGTTTTCGTGGTGTGGCGATGGGATATGCCGTTTATGCGGAGCAAAACGGTCAGGACTTAACGCTGACGGGCGTACCGGAAAGCGAAGCAACGGATTTTATCCGTTACTTCGACCTTGAAAGAGATTACGGCGCTATACAGGCAAGCTATGTGAACGATCCGTTTTTGACAGAGGGCATCTGCTACGCAGACGGGTTGCGCGTGATGCGCCAGCCTTACTTTGAAACACTCATTTCATTTATCATATCTGCGAACAACAACGTGGGACGCATCAGTCGCATTATCGACACCATATGCGCAAAATACGGCGAGCCTTTGAATGGAGGCTTCGATTTTCCGACGCCCCAAAGGCTGGCATTGCTTTCGCCGGACGAACTTAAGGCCTGCGGAACGGGATACCGTGCGGATTACATTATCGGAACGGCGAAGATGGTGTGTGACGGCTTTGATTTGGATGCGGTGGCGGATATGCCGTATGAGCAGGCGCGTCAGGCCATGATCACACTGCCCGGCGTGGGGCTCAAGGTGGCGGATTGTGTGGCACTGTACGGTATGGGTTTTTTACAAGCGTTTCCGATGGATGTGTGGATGCGCCGGGTGGTTTGCGGCGTGTATCATTACAACGGTAAGAACGACAATACCCTGCGTGAATTTGTGAACACCACGTTCGGCGATTATGCGGGTATCGCGCAGCAGTATCTGTTTCATTATGCGCGAAACCATAAAGAATCGGTGTGCGCGAAATAAGCCGCTATCAATGAAGCGCAGGATTCGCTTTGTTTTTGAATATGAATAATATGTGAACACTATCCTTGTTTCTGCCGTACAAATTGTGAATATGCTAAGATTGAAATATCAAGCAGATTTTTATTAATTGATGCCGATTTATTTATCTTGAATAGATCCAATGCGTCATGATATATTATAAAATTTGAACGAAAGGAGCATCATCTTTGAATGAGCTTGTAAAAAAAATCAAAGAGGTCAGTTTTGCTGTTCTGCCGATTGTGGTGATTGTGCTGCTGCTTAATTTTTTTGTGTACCCAATTGAAACGACTTTTCTGATCCGTTTCCTGATTGGCGCGTTGTTCATCATAGTTGGTTTGTCGGTCTTTCTGTTTGGTATTGATATTGGCGTAACGCCGATGGGCGACCATGTTGGTAAGCTGCTTACGAAACCCAACAAGCTGATGTATGTTATTTTGGGCGGCTTTCTCTTTGGCTTTATCATATCGGTTGCCGAACCGGATCTGCATATACTGGCCAACCAGGTGGACATGGTCACCGCAGGCGCGATACCCAAGATGGCGATCGTGATTATCGTGTCGCTTGGGATTGCGGTGATGCTGGCCTTTGGTCTTGTGAGAATCGTGTATAGATTCCCCTTGTACATTTTGCTGGCGGTTCTCTATCTGGTGGTGTTTGTGTTGTCGTTTTTTACGTCTCCTGAGTTTCTTGCGATCTCATTCGATTCCTCGGGCGCGACGACCGGCGCGCTGACAGTGCCATTTATGCTCGCGCTGGCGCTGGGAGTCACCGCCATGAAAAAGGACAGCAAGGGAGCTGAGAAGGACAGCTTCGGCCTTGTCGCGACTGCATCCACAGGTGCGATCATTGCTGTGATGGTCATGAGCATCATCTCCGGACAGAAGGAAATACTCGGGTCAGCCGCCTTGCTGCCGCAGCAGAATGCGTCCATCATGGCTCCGTTTTTCAGGCGGCTGCCGCATTCCCTTGAGGAAACGGCGCTTGCGTTGCTGCCGCTTGTTGCGATCTTTCTGACGCTTCACTTTGCAAAGCTTAAGCTGCGCTTTCATGAGTTCCGCAAGATTCTTTTCGGTCTGGGATATTCTTTTTTGGGTCTTATGCTGTTTATGACGGGTGTAAACGCCGGATTTATGGACGTCGGCGCGATGATGGGTTATAATATTGCATCAATGAACAGGCCTGAGATCGTTGTAATCGTGGGTTTCGTGTTTGGCTTGGTCACCATACTCGCAGAGCCCGCCGTGCATGTGCTCACGCACCAGATAGAAGAGGTGACGAGCGGCTCAGTTAAACGCACATTCGTTTTCTCAGCCCTGTGCCTCGGCGTGGGGCTGGCTGTGATGCTGTCGATGATGCGCATACTGATTCCGGAGCTTATGCTTTGGCATATATTGCTTCCGGGCTATCTGCTGTCCATCGTGCTGGCTTTTATAGGCCCTAAGCTGTTTGTGGGTATTGCCTTTGACGCGGGCGGTGTGGCAACGGGTCCGATGACAGCCACGTTTATACTCGCGTTTGCTCAAGGCGCGGCGAACGCAACGGAAAGCGCCAATGTGCTGGTGGACGGGTTTGGCATCATCGCGTTGGTTGCCCTCATGCCGATCATCATGCTTCAGGTCATGGGACTGATTTATCAATACAAATCGAAAAAAAGGAGTGCGTAATGGTTAAATACACTCAAAGCTCGAATTTTGCATTGATCACCGTGGTTGTGGGCGCGAACGGCGGCAGCAAGGTTCTTAATGTGGCAAAGCGCTTTGGCATCACGGGCGGAACGCTATTTTTGGGCCGAGGCACGGTGAAAAACCGTCTGCTGGAGTTTTTTGAAATCAACGACGTTAATAAGGAAATCGTGGTGATGGTCAGCGAATCTTGTCTGGCCCGACAGGTCATCGAAGACCTCAATAACGAGTTTCACTTTGATAAGAAAAATCATGGCATTGCGTATGTGATGCCGATCGCAATGGTATACGGGATCAGCCGCTTTGCTTGCGGTATCAATACAGATAAAGGTGTGGAAGAGGTTATGTATCAAGCAATATACGTGATTGTGGAAAAAGGGAAAGCGGAAGCTGTGGTGGAGGCGGCTGTAAAAGCGGGGTCTCGCGGAGGAACGATCATCAACGCCAGAGGTTCGGGCGTCCATGAGACAAGCAGGCTTTTCGCCATGGAGATTGAGCCGCAGAAGGAAATCGTGTTGATCATATCCAAGCCCGACGGCACGGAAAAGATCGTTCAGAGTATTCGGAACGATCTTCATATTGACAAACCCGGCAAGGGTATCATCTATGTGCAGGATGTGACGCAGGCTTACGGTCTCTACTAGCTTATTGAGCTGTTTTTCGGTTTGTTGGTGTCGGTAGAAAACGGGCGCAAGCCTGTTCCTTACACCTGAAGAACGGATTTGACCTTCTTATAAAAGACAGAAGGCTGCAAATATAAAGGGGCTGCCCGAGCGGGCAGCCCCTTGTGTGTGTAATAAGGCTTAAATCATTACTTTCCTTCAGCCATTCC
>JAEWQS010000121.1 GCA_023399095.1 Bacillota bacterium | reverse complement strand
CCTTTGGCACATCGGCCATTTCACCGTCCAGCAGCTGCGAAATTTCTTCCTTAGGCATACCGAGCTTCAGTGCCTCTTGGGTGTGAAACCAGCTGCAAAGCGCGCACCCGTTCACATGCGTGACCGCCAGCATGATACGCTTTATGAACTTCCTGTCGATATCGCCGTGTTTTTCTGCGCGTCGCATGTCGCCAAGGCTCATTAGAAGTTCCCTGATCAATTGACAGTTTATCTTCGCGCCGTATATGCGTTTCATTATTGTCCTCTCGTCAACGATGCTTAAGACTTTTCTCCACGAAAGAGACAATCTGCTGCTGCTCACGTTCCAACTGCTCCGCCGTCACCGGCCCGCGCCCCAGCCTGTCAGCAAGACACAAAAGTGCCACCTCATTCACATCCGTCTGCGCGTTCATCGCCTTGGGGTTGAAAAACGGCAGATTCTTTGTGGCATAAAGCGCCTGCATGTGCCAGCGCACCAGCACGCCCACCTGCTCCGCAAATTCGTCGCTCTGGCCGCATTCCCGTAAGAAGCTCACAGCATGCCGCTGCCCCGCCTTGTCGTGATCGTACGCGGTGATACGGCCCTTTCTCAGCTTGGTTGTCTCCTTCTTGCCGATGTCGTGCAGCAGCGCCGCCCACATGAGCGCGCGCGGCTCTTTGCTGAGCCGCTGCATCTGCGCCGCATTGTCCACCACGAGCATAGTGTGGTTCCAGACGTCCCCCTCGGGATGGTGCACGGGCGATTGCTCAAGGCCGATAAGATCAGTCAATAGCGTGAACGGGTATTGCGCGGGAAACGCTTCCTTGTTCACAAGCTCGTTAAAATAGACGGAGGGCTTTTCGTCCTCCATCAGGTGTTTTTCGAATTCCAAAAAGCATGCCTGCGCGTGGCTTTGCATTGTGAGTGTCGTCATACCCTTATTATCGCAAATAAGGGCGGCTGTTATGCACGGCTAAGATTGCTTTTTGACCAGCTCACATTCATTCTTACCGCAGCACGGGCATTCATAGTCTTCAGGAATTATTTCATCAATCTTTTCATAATCCGGCTCATTGTTCTCGTCTGAAAATACATAACCGCATGCTCTGCAAATATACTTCGCCATTTTTATTCTCCTTTTGTTTTTGTTTAGAATATATCAATAGAAATGGGGCAATGATCCGACCCCATCACGTCGCTGTGAATCGTGAATTCGCGCAGCTCGTTCTGAATACGGCTGGAAATGCACGCGTAATCGATACGCCAGCCTGCGTTTCTTGCGCGCGCGCCGAAGCGGTATGACCAGTATGTATACGCATCCGGCTTGTCCGGATAAAGATAGCGGAACGAATCCGAAAAGCCTGATTCGAGCAGTTTGGTAAAGCCCGCGCGCTCTTCGTCGGTAAAGCCCGCATTGCGCCTGTTTGTTTTGGGATTTTTCAGGTCAATCTCTTGGTGCGCCACGTTAAAATCACCGCAGACGATCACGCTTTTCTTTTCATCCAGTGCTGAAAGATAGCCGCGAAAATCGGTGTCCCACGTCATGCGGTAATCGAGCCTTTTCAATTCCTCTCCCGCGTTGGGTACATAGACGTTCACGAAATAAAAATCATCAAATTCCAGCGTGATCACACGGCCCTCGTGGTCGTGTTCATCAATACCGATACCGTATGTAACAGTCTTGGGTTCATACCGCGTAAACACCGCCGTACCCGAATAGCCCTTCTTATCAGCGTCATTCCAATAATCAAAGTAACCCGGCTGATCGAACTCAAAATCGCCCCGCTGAAGCTTGGACTCCTGTATGCAAAATATATCCGCATCCGCTGCGTTGAAAAAATCGGCAAAGCCTTTGCCGTAACAAGCACGCAGGCCGTTCACGTTCCACGATACGATTTTCATGCTTTACGCCTTCCTTCTTCGGAATTTTTCTTAATAGTGATTATATCATGAACCAAAGTTTTTGACAAACCATAAGCGGCAAAAATTTGGCATAAAACAAAAAAGCTGTCCGGATAAGAACAGCTCGAGCTTGTCGAAAAACCTACGGTTTTCCGCCAGTTTACCGATTTTGCTTGTTCCTCGCAAACTCGAAACTGCACAAAACCGCAAGGTATGGGCTGCGCGGGCACAGCCCGTCTTGCCCATGAATTGTATTTAAAGACTTTTTTGACAGTCTGAAGCTGTTCGGATAAGAACAGCTCTTTATGAAACCGGCCATCTGTGTCGTAATTGTCTAGAAGAAACCCCTTTGTTTCTTGGCCGACAAAAAGACAGGCACAAAAGCGGCAAAAACAGGCCGCACCGCTGTATCATTGGTTTTCCGCCATGATGCGCATCATGATACCATTCTCGTTTATACGGCCTTCGTTCGCACGTTTTTTCTTCCGGCACACACTTAAAAAGGGATGCCGGATAAAAGCAAGGATCGTTTTTCTTCATAGTTTTATATATGGCCTCCTCTTCACGCGGCGTTTTATTCATGCATGGATCATTATCATGATAGGATGGTTTAATCGTTGGGTTACCGCATACAATACCCGCAGGCTTTGCGCTTACCGTAGCTGAAATTGTGAGAGGAAAGCGCACGCATAGCATCTGGCTGACCATATACGTGCACCCGCGAGACTTTTTACAGCATTCTTCAAGCTGCGGCTTACCTACACAGCATGCATGAACATCTCCAATTTCCGCCTCCGGCTCAACAGTCACTTTTGCTTCAATACAAACCTTTTGGTTCACAATCGATGGGCATTCCATCATGCAACACATCCACTTCTTTTTTATATGTTATATTATACGTCGATATATATGAATGGTGACAAACCTTGAGTATGTATAGCCCTGCTCAAAAAAGTAGGGCTTATAAATCTGGATTATCCGCCGCAATTGCCTGGACATCCTGCTGCAAAGCCTTCGTTAAACTGTGTGAGCGCAAAGATCAAATCCGGCGCGCCTGTCGTACCTCCCGGAGGCGAATTGGCAAGGAACGTATCCGCTGCCGCGATGGCCGTTGTGGCAAAATCGCATGTCGCACCGTTTAGCACATTCAATTTTGCAGTAAGAAGCTGTGCATATAGCGACAGATACTGACCGCTAAATGGCGGGGAATCCGGCGCGGGCGGTGATGGCGTATTGAAAGCAAGAACAGCATTCGCATTTGCGGTTGTGACTGTAAAGCTTAACCCTGTGCTGTTCACACCGAGTATGATTGACCCACCAGCATTTGTAATAATTGTGTTGGTGACGTCTGTATTGTTTCTATAAATTCCGACCGTGTTTGTACAAGCAGCCGACGTACCGCATTGACCGATACCAGGCGTGCCGCAAACAAGACCTGCCGGTTGGGCGGTTGCATTCGCATGGAAGGTTAAAGGCACCTGCACACAAATACTCTGGCTCACCAAAAAAGAGCAAAACTCTTGCGACGTTCCCGAACAGGGGCCGATAACAGGGGTTCCTGCACAGAAGCTCAGTATCTCCCCCACATCAACCTGTGGGGTGATCGACACCTGACACTGTACGCATACTGTATCATTAACAATTGTTGGGCATGCCAATTTACTTCACCTTTCTTTTTATTAGGATGCTACATCATATGCACACAACCGGCTTCTGTGACCGTATATAGATACAGAGATTACACAAACAGCTTCGTATATTCCCCGTAACCTTCTTTTTCTAGGTCGGCAAGCGGCACAAACCGCAGTGCCGCCGAGTTGATGCAGTATCGAATGCCCGTCGGCTGAGGCCCGTCTGGGAACACATGCCCAAGGTGCGCATCCGTGCCCTTGGTTCTCACCTCGGTGCGCATCATGCCGTGGCTCAAATCGGTTTTCTCTCCCACTCGTCGTTCATCAACGGGCTTGCTAAAGCTGGGCCAGCCGCAGCCCGAATCGAACTTATCCAGAGACGTAAATAGCGGCTCTCCCGAAATTACGTCCACATAAAGCCCCGGCTCGTGATTGTCCCAGAATTCGTTGCGAAACGGCGGTTCTGTGCCGTTCTCCTGCGTGACGCTATACTGCATGGGCGACAGCCTTTCACGAAGCGCCTCCTTGCTCCACACACTGTTGATATACGCTTCTCTTCCTGAGCCTGTTTTGTATCTCGCGTAGTGCCCGGGGTTCATTTTGTAGTATTCGCAGTGGCCGCCTTCGGCGGTATAAAACGTGGACGCAGGCAGTATCTGCGTGCGCACTTCTTTTTCAAACAACCGTTGTATGCGACGCTTTGAATCCTCTGCGACGCGTTTCTCCTCGTCGTCATGATAAAAGATCGCCGTCTGATACTGACGGCCCCTATCCGCAAACTGCCCATAAGCATCTGTCGGGTCAATCTGGCGCCAGAACACTTCGATAAGCTGCTCAAAAGATAAGATGTCAGTGTCGTATGTGACCTCTACCGCCTCAAAGTGACCCGTTCCGCCCGCGCAAACCTGCTCGTAAGTGGGGTTCT
>JAEWQS010000106.1 GCA_023399095.1 Bacillota bacterium | reverse complement strand
AACAGGCAGGGCGGGCAGATGGCTGTGTCGCATCTGGTCGAAAAAGGCTACCGGAGTATCGGACTTATTGTGGGGAACAAGAATGAAAAGTTCAATCGAAATCGATTGGACGGATATCTGGATGCTCTGGCGCAAAACGGAATGACTGTGCGTGAAGAGTATATAAAAGAGAGCAATGGCACCAAGCAAGATGCTTATCAGAAAATGAAAGAACTACTGGCGCTAGATAACAGGCCGGATGCCGTGATTGGCGGCGATAATATTTTGTGCTATGGGGCGATGAAAGCCGTGAAAGAAGCAGGGCTGCGCATTCCAGACCAAATAGGCATCGTCAGCTTCGATGACTATCCATTGGCAGAGCTGCTTGAGCCGTCGCTGACTTCAGTCGTCATCGATGTATTTGAGCTTGGCGTTTTGGCGGCAGACACATTGCTGAGCATGCTGGATGATCCTGAAAGCAAGCAGCAGCAGTATTATATCCCGACGCGCATCAAAGAGAGAGAATCAACAAGAAAATAGCCTAATAATGTGAGGGGCAAAATATGATGGATGCCGTTTTCATACATGAAGCCACGCGAGAATATGTTTACCCCATCAGCAGAAATTGCATCGAGCTGAGGCTTATCAGTTCAGCCAATGTATCCTGCAAGCTCGTTTATTGGAACCGTTTCAAGAATGGCGGCAAGACGGTTAAGACAATAGATGCCGTGTGCTTTGCCAGAGACAGCCGTTTTCATTATTTTAAGTGCTGGATTGTCGAAGATGAAGCGGTTAAATATACGCGTTACTATTTTGAGCTTTCGGACGGAAAAGAGAAATCATATATGAATGCACATGGTATGACTGCGTCCATACCAGAAGACGGTTTTTTCGAATATCTATATACGAATGAGAAAGACATATACGAAACGCCCGAATGGATGAAGAATGCGGTTATGTATCAGATATTCCCCGAGCGGTTTTTTAATGGCGATAAGGCAAACGATCCGGTAGATGCTAAGCCTTGGCAGACAAAACCGACGCGAGAAAATTTTATGGGCGGCGACATATGCGGGATTATCAGCAAGCTTGAATACCTAAGTGAACTGGGCATAGACGCATTGTACTTAAACCCAATATTCAAATCGCCCTCCAATCATAAATATGATACGGCGGACTACTATGAGATCGATTCTGCATTTGGCAGCATGGAAACGTTCAAGCAGCTTGTCGATGAATGCCATCGGCGAGGAATAAAAGTGATTCTGGACGGCGTGTTCAACCATTGCGGGTATTTCTTTGCTCTTTTTCAAGACGTGCTAAGTAATGGTGAGCAATCCGAGTTTAAAGACTGGTTTTATATTGAATCGTTTCCCGTTCAGACCGATCCGCCGAATTATGAATGCGTCGGGTATTACAAATGGATGCCAAAGCTGCGGTTTTCCAACCCGGATGTGAGAGAATATTTTTTGGACGTGGGCGCCTATTGGCTGGAACAAGCCAACATAGATGGCTGGAGACTGGACGTTTGTGACGAAGTGGATTATACATTTTGGCAGGAGTTTCGCAAGCGGATAAAAGCGATCAACAAAGATGCGGCGCTGATAGGGGAGACGTGGAAAAATGGCCAAGACCTGCTGCGCGGCGATCAGATGGATTCGGTGATGAACTATCTTTTTCGCGACGCAGTGGTGGATTTTATTGCGAAGGAAGCGATTGATGCGCGGGAATTCGACAACAGAATTCAAAAAATGCGCGCATCATATGCGCCGCAGGCCCAATTAGTGCTATTCAACCTGATCGGCAGCCATGACACCGAGCGATTTTTAACACTATGCCAAGGTAATGTGCAAAAGCTTCGATTGGTAGCAGCGTTTCAGATGATGTTTGCAGGCATGCCGGTCATTTATTATGGCGATGAAATTGGTATGGAAGGTGATAACGATCCGGATTGCAGAAAAGCCATGCGATGGGATTATGCTAATAATGAGCTTCTAGCGCACTACAAACAGATGATCCGTATCAGAAAATCGAATGACAGCATAAGCGGGGGCGATTTCAGCACAATTATTTGTGACGGCGGCTTATATGGATTCGCCCGAAGGAAAAAAGAGGAGGCTATCTATGTGGTGCTGAACAACTCGGATCAAGAACGCAATTGCAGTGTTCCTTTGTTTGAAAAATCTTTGTCCGGCGCCTGCAGTCTGCTGAACCTCAATTCTTACACAAGTCATCAGCTGGAAAGAGACACTTCTTATTTTAATCAAGACATCCATTCATATTCGAGTTGTTTGGATATAAAAATTTCTGGATACAGTCTGGAAATAATAAAAATAAAGGAGAGAAGTTAGATGAAAAATGTGAAGAAAATCGCGACAACATTATTTGTTATCTTACTGGCCGTGGCAATGCTTGCAGGCTGCGCACAAGCCCCTGTAACGCCATCTGTAGAACCTGAGCCTGCTCCCGAAGCGCCGGCAAGCACGCCGGAGCCTGATCCGACGGAAGAACCGGCAGAGCCGGTCACCATTACGTTCTGGCACAACTATGACGCGGGCGCAGGTCAAATTGATGTGCTCGAACAGCTCATCACTCAGTTTGAGGATGAAAATCCCGATATCACAGTGGATCATCTGTATTTGGAATGGGAAGCACTGAAAAACAACATTATCACAGGAGCGGCAACGGGGATGCTGCCCGATGTATTGCGCGGAGATATTGGCTTTGTGCCGCAGTTCCAATCGCTTGATGTTCTTGTCGAAATGGACACGGCTATGCCGGATTATGCAGACGCAGCCAATGCCGTAATGGAAGCACCGAATAGCACAGCACAGGCAAACGGACACTTTTACGGCATTGCTGCGAATACAAATACAAAAATATTATACTATAACAAAGCGCTTGTTTCAACAGCACCCGCCTCGCTCGAAGAGATGTGGACAGCGGCGGAGGAAGCCAGCAGCGGCGATGTGACCGGGTTCTGTGAAGCGTGGCTCGGCGGATGGAACCTTTGCCAATACATCTGGAGCAACGGCGGAGATGTGCTTGCGCCCGATTACAGCACAGCAGAGGGGTATATCAACGGTGAAGCCGCAGTAGCGGTGGTTCAGAAGATGGCTGACCTGCATAAGGCAGGCGCATTCAATGGCCCCAGCATCGACCCAGGTGCGCCGGGGGATACAGACGGCATGGGTCAGGGTCTGTACGCGATGACGATCGACGGGCCGTGGAAATCAAATGATCTGACAACGAAATATCCGGACCTTGACTTCGGTGCTGTGCAAATGCCGGCAGGTTCAGCCGGATCCATCGGTGTGCTGGGCGGTGAAGACTTCATGATGTTCAAGACTTCTGATGATGCGCATCAGCAGGCTGCGTGGAAATTCATCAAGTTCATGACAGGCAAGCAAGCTCAGGTGGAGATGGCCAAGGTCGGCCAGATGCCGGTGAACAAAGAAGCGCTGCAAGACAGCGAGGTCATCGAGGCCATGCCGCTGCTGCCGATATTCTCAAAAGCACTCGAAACATGCAAGACCCGTCCGGTGACACCCAAGTGGGGGGACATGGAAGGGATCATCAATACCAAGGCAACGGAAGCGGTGCTGGGGCAAAAACCGGTACAGGAAGCTCTTGACGAGGCAGCCGCAGAGATTGACGCTTTGCTGGCTGAGTAGCTGATCGGATCGGCGGGGGCAGATCACTTCATGGTGTGCTCTCGCCGAAAGGCTTTACTCAGGACAGCGCATAATTGAATGGATGCCGATTTTCTGGGGATGAGATATGTTTGGAGGTAGGCAATGGGCTCAAGTTTATGCCTGGGGGTAAAATCGTTCTTTAAAAAGAAAAATAATCTGCGACTGATTGTGCTGCTGCTGCCCGGCGTGGCGGTGCTGGCGATGTTTACGTTTTACCCTATCATCAAAATGTTTATCATGAGTTTTTTTAACTGGAAAATTGGGCTCGATCAGGTTTCTCAGTTTGTCGGATTACAAAACTACATTGCCGTATTTACGGATCCAATAGCGGGAATGGCGCTTGTCAACACACTTTTTTACGCAGTGGTGACCGTTCCTGTCCAATTGGTGCTGGGACTTTTGGTGGCGCTGTTGATCAACAGAATCACAAAATTCAGCGTGACATTCAGACTGCTGTATTACCTGCCGGTCATCACGTCTTGGGTGGTTGTGGCACTGTTGTTCCGATATATTTTCAGCAACCAAGGCTTGCTGAACTACTTGCTGACGGATGTGTTGAAGATTTCGACTGAGCCGGTGGGGTGGCTGAGCACGCGCTGGACGGCGCTGTCGGCCACGACGCTTCTTGGCATCTGGAAGGGCATTGGCTGGAACATGGTCATATTTCTTGCCGCGCTTCAGGCTGTGCCCAAGCAGTACTATGAAGCGGCCTCTATTGACGGTTTAAATTCGAGGCAGAAGTTCTTCTATATCACATTGCCAAACATCAAAGGAACGATACTGTTTGCGCTTGTGATGCTGATTATCGGCGCGTTTAATACCTATACGCCCATTGCGGTAATCACAGGCGGCAACCCTGCACACCAAACGGATGTGGTATTGACATGGATGTATTCGCAGACGTTTGATTCGCTCAAGATGGGATATTCCGCGGCATTGTCCATTGTTATTACGATCATTGTCGCAGCGACAGCGGTGATATTATTCAAAGCCATTCGGCCGGAAAAGGGGGAGAAAAGAGATGACAAAAAACGCAAAAAGCATAAGCTTTGCCAAGAACAGACGCAGATTTAACGGTTCGCTGGCGCTGCGGTATGCGCTGCTGATCTGTGGGCTTGTCATCATGGTGATGCCAATGGTGTACATGATATCATCTTCGCTGCGGCCGAATGAAGTGACGTTTTCATATCCGCCGAAGATCATTCCCGATGCATCCGAAGTGACACTTGAAAACTACCGTTACGTGCTTTTTGAGAAGAATTTTTTCAACTACATATTAAATACGCTGTATGTGGCTGCGGCCTCAACGCTTTTGGCAGCCGCATGTTCGTCCATGCTGGCGTATTGCATATCCAGATTCAAATTCTTTGGACGCAATCTGCTGTATGGGACGATCATCACAACCATGCTGATACCCGGGCTCGCGATGATTGTGCCTCAGTTCGAATTGGCAGTGAAGCTGGATTTGGTTGATAATCTTTGGGGGGTCATTCTCTTTTACACCGCCTGGGTCACGCCTTTTTCGACTTTTTTGATAAAAGGATTTATCGACAATATCCCTTACGAGCTTGATGAAGCGATATTAATGGATGGCGGATCGATTTTTACGGTATACCGCAAAGCGATTCTTCCGATGGCGTCACCGTCGATTGCGGCAGTCAGCATTTTTAACTTCTTGTTTGCATTTGAAGAGTTGGGATGGTCTCAGACGATATTAAGGTCGGATAAACTTCGCACGCTGCCTGTGGCGATCACACAATTTTTTCAAGCGCATAACCGTACGGATTGGGGGTTCGTATTTGCCATGACTTGCCTTTCTATGATACCGGTTATTATTCTTTATGTCGCGCTGCAAAAATACTTCATATCAGGGCTGTCATCGGGCGCAGTCAAAGGCTAGAAACGAGGAGGAAAGAAAATGGCAAGTGTGAAACTGGAGAATGTGTATAAAGAGTATCCAAACGGCTTTGTCGCGGTAAAGAATTTTAACCTTGATATTTCAGACAATCAGTTTATTGTGTTGGTGGGTCCGTCGGGCTGCGGAAAATCGACAACGCTGAGAATGATTGCGGGACTAGAGGAGATTTCGGGCGGGAGCATCTATATCGACGAAAAGAAAGTGAACGACGTGGAGCCCAAGGACAGAAATTGCGCCATGGTGTTTCAAAACTATGCGCTTTATCCGCATATGAGCGTATACGAGAATATGGCACTCAGCTTAAAGATTCGCAAGCTGAAAAAGCCCGAAATTAAAGAGAGAGTGGAAGCGGCGGCCGATATTTTGGGACTGACGGAGTATTTAAATAAGAAACCACGTACGCTTTCGGGCGGACAGCGGCAAAGGGTGGCGCTGGGCCGGGCAATCGTTCGAAACCCCAAGCTGTTCCTGCTTGATGAACCGTTATCGAATCTTGATGCCAAGCTGCGCACCAAAATGCGCACAGAGATCATCAAGCTCTATCTGGAGCTTGGCACAACGTTTATCTATGTGACGCATGATCAGGTTGAGGCCATGACAATGGGTACCAAGATTGTGGTGATGAAAGACGGTGTGATACAACAGGCGGATTCGCCCCAGAATATCTTTGATCATCCGGCGAATATGTTTGTTGCGGGCTTTATCGGATCACCCGAGATGAATTTTACCGAGGCTGTTGTACGCGCAGAACATGATCGTATCAGCTTAGGAATGGGGCGCAGCGTTTTAACGCTGCCTGATGGCTCACCATATAGCGCAGTTTTGCGGCAGTATATCGGTCAAGAAGTGATTGTCGGGATAAGACCGGAAAATATCGATGTGAATGCGTATATGAGCGCCGATGAACCAGAATCCGCTATTTTGAGCGAAGTGGAGGTGTCGGAATTATTGGGTGCCGAGTCGCTCGTATATTTTCAGCTTGGCGGCAAGGAGTTCACAGCAAAGATACCCCATGCTGTTTCATTAAAACCAAGACAGCAAATCGGCGTATTGTTCGACGCAGAAAAGATTCATATATTTGATAAGGAAACTCAAAACAATATTTTGGATTAAGCATAATTTTTCTACACATCAAGCATAATACGCGTGAGATGGATAAAAAACGCAGGTGCTAAGAGGAAAAAGGATACAAAAAGGGCATATGAAAACGCTTGAATGGCGGGCGGGGCATACCCCATTCGGGGCACAGGCGGAGACCCTCAATGAACGTACCGTCCGGTCGTACGATGTTCGTTACGCTGCCTCGGATATCGTAGCAGTAGACTCCTCATTCGTCATTTATTAACCTCATAATCTTTTAACAAATATCTAAATAGTATAATCTGTAAATCTAATAGAAAATATACTGTTAGTATGAAAATAACACTACAAGTTATTTCTATAGAAATATTGTTATACTCTGTTTGAAGAATATTAAAGAACGCAATAGCTACAGATACAGCAACAAATCCTTTTGACACAATATGCCTAAGTATCTCTCTCTTTGAATGGTTATACTCTATAAGTTGCGGCTTTCTTATAAACTTTTTTATATAGAAAAAGAATGTAAAAAAATTAACTTTACAACGTTTGTCAGATTCATTCTTTTTTCTGCTTCTGAGGATAAGTGGCAAAATACAAAAACTTACTGCATATATAATAAATATGTTTACCAAATACTTAAATAACCAATTAGAAAATTCCATACTAAAAATCTTTGTAGTAGAAATTGAAGTCTTTTTTGAAATAGTAATATAACTGAAAAAATCATTTATTGAGTATATTTCTCCGTTTGATGCTGTAAAACTCTTTGAATTTTCTTCTCTATATTTTTCAAAAGTCTTTGATCGATTATCATCTATTTCACTAATAATATTTCCTTTACTATCATATGTGTATACCTTGACGCCCCTAGCAACTGCAACCTTCAAATAACCATCTTCCATTCCAATCTCAAATGAGCCACCACTTGACTTAACAGTAATTGAATACAGAAATGTTCCTGTTGAATTATATACATTTATCGTTCCAAATTGATCATTTGTCAAATAAATATTGCCAGCATCATCAACAACAATTGCACTACAATCAAACAATGAGCTTTCACTATATACTTTTTGTGATGATGCTTTATCTACAGCATTCGCTGTAATTGGATATATTAATAATCCAATTACCAACATACTCGCATATATTTTCCTAATCTTACTCATCAATGATTACCTCATTTGGTATACTTCTATACTTTGCCGGAGTATCAAGCCCAACACGGTCTCCAAAAAGGTTTTTTTGCAAAGTGCCACAGGAAGACAGGATCATGGTCGATTCGTTAATATTCAGACACCTTTGTGTAATCCGCGGCGTCCTTGAATATCGGCTTATAGACGCCTGTGGACGCGTCAAAGGTCGAGTCGATCACAAACCACTCGCCGTTCAGATACACCTCGTTCCAAGCGTGGTATACGGTAGGGTTGTAGCTGGCGTAGCCCTTGACAAGCTTGGTGGGGATACCCACGCTGCGTAGCATGGACGCCAGCAGCGACGAATAATCGTAGCAGATGCCTTTGCCATCGGCGTAGGTCTGCTCGATATCCGGTATGTAGTCGTACTCAAGGCTGTAAATCTTGTCGTTGTCGTAGGTGATGTTTTGGCAAATGTATGTATACAGATCGTCCGTGCAGCTTTGCTTCAGCTCGCTGTCCTGTGCATTTTCCAGTGCGGGAGCGATGATGTTTTTCACATCCTTGATGGGCTGCATATCGTAATGCCAGTTCACATTCTGAATGGAATTCAAGTAAACGGCGGCTTCGTCGCCGAGCGTCACGTTGAACGTTTTGGATTCAACGGCGACATACTGATCGTCCTTTAAGTTCTGCATGATATTCACGGTATACTCGCCACTGCCGAATTGCAGTGAGAAGTCTTCGATGCTGCCGTCGGCCTTTAAGTTGTAAACCACCCATTCCTCTGCGCCATGGAGCACCTGAAGCTTAATCTTGACGTCCTCTTCTTTTTCATAGCATATGCGAAGCAGACCGGTGCTTGAATAGTCGGTGCAGATGGGTTCGTCCGGTTTTTCATTGGGCGGAAGAGCCGGGCCGGAAATGCGCAGCGCAAACGCGGCGTTGATCTCGTCCTGCGACAATGCGGATGTATCATTGTTTTCACTGCCTGAACAGCCGAGCAAAGCGAGCGCCATACACGCGGCAAGCAGCATGAGTGTGATTTTTTTTATCATTGTTCCCGATCTTTAATTAGTATGATTGCATTTCCTGCCAGACGACGGGACGCAGACTGTTTTCATCGTTTAAATCCAACGATAATGATACCGCATTGCCGATATCGCCGTTCCATGTCTCGAATGAAATCAGCATAGAATGATCGCTGACCTCGGCCAATGTACCGAAATCAAGCGCCTGAAGGCGCGCGTTTATCGCTTCTTCAATGTCATCCTCGCCGGAATCAAACGCATCGTGTACGGCCTTGTCGATGTTGGCATAGCATTCTTGAGCCTGTGCTTCGGCGGTGTAATAGCCAGTGTTCCATTCGGCGCTTTTTTGCCCGAGCCGCAGGTTGGAGAGCGAGGTGGTCAGCGCGGCGATGCCGAAAACAACCAGCACAACGAGCAGCAGCACCACGAGTATGGAGGAGGCCCCCTTTTTGGACGTCAATATACGCTTCATGACGCATCCTCCTTCACATACCGCGCTGTCGAAATGGCGGCGAGCTTTTTATCGCCGCTCTGTGCGCGGATATCGAGGCCGTACAGCGTGCCGGGATAATCGCCGTCCTTTTCCGTAATATCGATATCGACTGTGATGTCGCCCTTTTTCAAGGAATATGTGCCCGTGATGCCCTCTGCGAAAGTCAGCCCCAAATAGTCAAATGCGTCCTGCATGTTTTCCCCGGAAACAAGCACCTCGGCAACGGAGGTGACCGCGAGCTGTGCGTCCTGCATATTGCCCGCCTGCTTATTGGTATCGCCCGCAAGCACAAACAGCTTTAACAGCACGGCGCAGATGATGCCAAGGGCGGCGATGGCGATAATCACTTCCACAAGCGTGAAGCCTTTCTTGTTCTTCATGTCCTAAGACCCACCGTCCCTTCCATCGTATCTTCTGTGCCGTCTTTTTCACATACGCAGCTCATCGATATGAGATTGCCGCTGCGCTCCAGTGAAAAGCCGCTGAGCGCGGTGATTTTATTGGCGGCGCTGATGGCGGGCGGCTTGCCGAAGGGCGTGAGGCATTCGTAAAGCGCACCGTCACATAAAAAGATGTATGTGCAGTATTCGCCGTTTTCGATATCGATCTTGAGCGTATCGCCAAAATGTGTGTCCACCACGTCGATGCAGCCCGCCGCATCGTTTTGCCGAATCTTCATATTGATATACGAATAGGCGACACGCGCGCTTTCGGTGCTCTGCTTGTCGTCAATAATCGTGTTATAGGCACTTGATCCCGCGTTGATGACAATAAACGTGACCAGCGCAAATATGATCATGACGAGCATGACGGTGATAGACTCTATCGCAAACACCTTGCTTCTTGGATGCATGCTAATTTCCTTCCTGATGAATCGGAATCACCTTGACATCCGGTAAGAAGTTGGATGCAAAGATGCTGTAGTGGTAAACATATTTGTCTCTGTCCAGCACGAGGCCGTAGTTGTCCTCAAGGTATTGAAGATCGGCAGGATACCTGCCTTCCAGCGCATAGCATTCGGCCACATAGCCAAGTAACGTTTCGCGTATTTCTTCGACTTTCTTCTCATCGTAGCTGCTTGTGTAGTCGTCGATGGCAGCAAAAACGATAACCGCAGCGACGGCGATCACGAGTATGGTGATGAGGACGGACACAAAAGACAAATTGATTCGCTTCATACGTTAACCCACTGCGTTCATAATACGGGTGACAGGCAGTATCACAGAGATGAGCACGATGCCGATGATGACGGACAGCACGATGATAAGCGCGGGTTCAAGCACCGTGGTCAGACGGGTCAGCCGCTCGTCGAGCTCTTCTTCCATCACGTCCGCAGCCTTGTCCAGCATGTCGTCCGTGTGGCCTGTGCTCTCCGCGACAGCGAGTATGCGCAGCAGCAGCCCGGGGAAGAGCCCCAATGAAAGCAGAGCCTGCTTCAATGTGCTGCCTTGCTCGATGCTTGCCGCCGCTTTTTCAATAAGCGACTTGATACGCGTATTCATGACGATATTGCCTGTCATGCGGACACCCTCAGCAAGACCGATGCCACTGCGAATCAGCATGGCGAGCGTGCGCGCAAAACGCACCGCTGCTGTGTTCTTCACGATGCCGCGCTGAATGGGCATCTTCAGCTTGAAGCCGTCCAGCCTTTCTCTGCCATGTTCCGTCTGGCGCATGGCGATGACAAGAACAACAGCAAGTGCGATAATGGCAATGATGATGTAGAAATACGTACTGATAAAGCGGCCGATATCCATTAGCGCGCGTGTGATGCCCGGCATTTCGCCGCCGACCGATGATAGCACCTCGTCGAACATGGGCATGACCTCTGAAAGCAGCAAGATAATGACACCCAGCATGAGAATTGTGAGTATAATCGGATACGTGACGGCCTGCATGACCTTGGCCGATATTTTGGCATCCTTGTCGTATGAATCGGCCACGCGGCCGAGCACCTTTTCGAGGTTGCCGCTTTGTTCGCCGATGCGGATCGTCTGTATATAAAAATCAGGCAGCGCTTCCGTCTCTTTGGCAAACGCCTCTGCAAGCGAATCTCCTTCATTAAGCCGTGTTTCCACGCGCGATAAAAGCGCCTTGACGGTTTTTGACTTGCTTTGCTCGGCAATCAGCTCGAGGCCTTCCTGCAGCGAGAGTTCTGAATTCACGACGAGCGCAAGCTGCCGTGATAAAGCCGACAGATCGGCTCTTGAGAGCTCTTTGGCTATTTTCATGTATTTTCTCCTTTATCGCTTCGCAAGCGCCAAATACTGCTCGAACAGCTTGACGTCCTGCGCCTTAATCTTGGCGGCTTTTTCATCGACGATGTCATTGGCGACCAG
>JAEWQS010000164.1 GCA_023399095.1 Bacillota bacterium | reverse complement strand
TGATACGGTAATTGGCCGCTATCTCGTTTTGCAAATACGTCACAATACTTAACCCCTCAAAAAGGGCACTACCCACCAAAACCGCCATGCTCATCCACAGCACGGCCGCACACAAAAAAATGAATATATGTTGTTGCTTTGACATCGTTGTCCACCCTGCACGGCTTATTGTAAATGAAGCGATAAATGCCGACATGTATAAGACGTTTGAGAAAGGGCAAAGTGCTACGAAAAAATAAAAAAATTTTAGAATATGAAAACGCACCCGTCCTTCGCATACCGCAAAAGAAGAGTGCGTTTTTTGTTTGATAAAACAACGTTTATTCGCCAAGCTCGCGCTTCACCGCATCCAGCGCCGAGGCAATCGTCTTGTCCATATCGTAGTAACGGTATTCCGCAAGCCGCCCGCCGAATATCACGTTGTTATGCTGCTTCGCAAGTGCCGTGTATTTGTCCTTAAGCGCTTCGTTCTTCTCGTCGTTCACGGGGTAATACGGTTCGTCGCCCTTGCTCCACTCCTTGGAGTATTCCCACGTCACATGCGTGACGCTTTGCGTGCCGAACTCAAAATGCTTGTGCTCGATGCTGCGCGTGTATGGCGTATCACCATCGGTATAGTTCATCACCGCCACACCCTGATAATTGTCTGTCTCAAAACGCTTCGTGTCAAATTTGAGGCCGCGATAATCCAGATTGCCATAGCAATAGTCGAAGTAGGCATCGATCTGACCTGTATAAACAATGCGCTCCGCCATAGAAGAAAGGCGTTCACGGTCGGCGTTAAAATCCACGCCGAGCTCCACCTCCACACCGTCCAGCAGCTTTTCAATGATGGATGTATAGCCGCCGATGGGAATGCCTTGATATGGATCATTGAAATAGTTGTTATCATACGTGTAACGAACAGGAAGCCGTTTGATGATAAACGGCGGCAGCTCACGGCAGCTGCGCCCCCATTGCTTTTCAGTATAGCTGCGGATGAGCTTTTCGAAGATGTCCCGCCCGACCAGCGAAATCGCTTGTTCCTCAAGGTTGGCAGGCTCTCCTGCCATTTCGCTGCGCTGCTGCTCAATCTTCTCGCGCGCTTGCTGAGGTGTGATTACGCCCCACATTTTATTGAATGTGTTCATGTTGAAGGGCAGGTTATAAAGCTCACCCTTATAGTTCGCCACGGGTGAATTGATATAGTGGTTAAACGATGCAAACTGACGGATATAATCCCACACAGCGCTGCTGCTGGTATGGAATATATGAGCGCCATACGTGTGGATATTGATGCCGTCAATGCTTTCGGTATAGATATTGCCGCCGATATGGCCGCGTTTCTCGATCACGAGGCAGCTTTTGCCCCTCTTCTTTGCTTCATGGGCAAACGTGGCGCCAAAAAGGCCGCTGCCCACGATCAGATAATCATATTTCATATGCCGTCCTTTCAATATAACCTCTTCTCCATAGATAATCCAATGATAACGTTAGTGACAACGGATAGAATTATACCGCCCTTCGCAAAAAAAGGCAACGTTACAGTTAGTCATATTATTAACAAAGACACGCTCGGCATCCGAATGATCACAAAAAAACCATTCATAAGTGATGTACTATGTTGCGGTTGGCGTAGCCGTAAGAATTATAATAATATGGGAATAATGGCGTGCGTTGTGATAGAATCTGTGCTATACTCTATCTCAAATTGATATGAGGAAATTGTAATTATTTGTCGTTTTTCAACATGTCATTTAAGGAGGAAACGATGGAAAAGAGCAAGGAACAGAAGACTGCAAGAGTGCTGTTTATCGGTACTGTGGTGATTGGCGGCCTCGCAATACTTAGCGCCATCGTGATCTTTATCGTGCTTGCCGCAACAGGCAGCTAAATTAAAGCCTGGCAACCAATAAAGTGGTCCGCAATTCGGTTGTAAAAGACACGTTATATAAACCGGCCCGTCCAGCGGTTTCTCATATTTACTAAGGCAAGGAAAAGGAGCCTCAAACATGCCAGATGCAAAAGAAAAGATAAAAAGAAAATATCTGCCGATATGGGCGATTGTGGTGATTGATGTATTGGTCACAGCGATGATCTTAGGCGGCTTTATGCTTTACTACTTTATACTGCCTCGTGAAGAAAAGCCACTGAATATCGTGATTAATAAACCAAACATCGAAAACACACAGTTGACTAATACCCCGGCGTCTACCGACGATGTCACTGAAACGGCCGAGCCGGAGCCCGAGGAATCCGCTCCGCTTACATGGGCGGAAAAGTTCGCCGACCATTTCACGGACACCGTGGTGTCTACGGGTACGTCATACAGCAGCCCCGACATTTCCATCAATATCGAGAAAAAGACCTTTGGCGAAGACCGTGACACTGTGACCTATTATGTCGCGGATATCTATATAACCGATATCGAATGCTTCCAGACGTATATCGCAGAAAACACATACGGCAAAGGCTTCAAAGAGGAAGTACCTGAAATGGATGTCGCCTCGGGTGCACTGCTTGCGATGACAGGTGATTATTATGGCTATCAGGACGAAGGCGTGGTCATCAGAAACGGCGTGGTGTTTCGTGCCGATGAGACCAACCTTGACATCTGCGTGCTGTATTACGACGGCACCATGGAGACATTTTCACCCGAAGAGTTTAATTTGGACGAAGCCGTCGCCAAAGGTGCCTATCAGGGATGGACATTTGGGCCCTCACTGCTCGATGAGAATGGCAATGTTCCGGAGGATTATGACGCTAAACAAAAGCTAAAGGTAGAAAACCCAAGAAGCGGCTTTGGTATTTTTGAGCCGGGGCACTACTGCTTTGTGGTCGTAGACGGACGTGACAAAGGTTATTCACGCGGCGTCACACTTCAAGAATACGCTCAGATATTCAAGGATCTCGGCTGCGTGGCCGCATACAATTTCGATGGCGGTGAATCTGCCGTCATGACGTACAACGACGAGATGGTGAACATACCATTTCAAGACGGACGCCCCGTCAGCGATATCGTGCTTATTAAGGAGGTTGGCGCATGAAAGCCTTTCTGAAAACGTTGTTGAGGATACTGCCTCATGTTCCCATGATATTCTCGGTCATATTCATCGTCTTTATGATATTGGATGAATACAACCCCACAATGAAGTTCGTAAGCAACGATACTTCCACTGTGTTATTATGGATACTTTGTGTCACATCCATCGCCAGTTCCGTTAGGGCGATAGCCAAAGACCGTTCATCCAAGTAAACAACTACGAACGAATACCTACCACCCTGCGATATTTTTCGCAGGGCTGGTTCGTGTTTCGTCATAACGGCTAAATACCACCAAAGCGTTGATAGCATCACTCGACCTTGTTATAATAGGGGAACAAAACTATTTTATGGGGAAGCTATGAAAGAACACATAAGAAAAGCAGTAATGGAATTGGGCGCTGATGTATGCGGATTCTCTCACATCGACCGATTTGGAGAAGCACCGAAAGGCTTTCATCCCATAGATATTTATGAAGGCTGCCGGTCGATTATCGTCTTTGGGGTATCCCTTCCCAAAGG